>DATIYD010000137.1:0-20061 GCA_035517975.1 Thermoleophilia bacterium
GTGAGATCAGCCCGCAGACGGTCGCCACGGCGTAGAGGATCAGGCTCGGTCCGAGCTGGTAGCGCAGCCGGTTCTCCTCGGAACGTTCCTCGGCGGCGTCGCTGCCGAACAGCCCTTCGCGCTCGGCGTAGCGTCCCAGCACGATCAGCATCAGGCTCATGAGGAACAGCACGACGCCGAAGAACGCGACCGCCACCCGGTCGCCGCCGTGCTCGGGGTGCAGTTTGCTCAGATACTCCTCGAGGACCCGTGTCGGGTACGGCAAGAAGCCGACCAGCAGCAGGAGCAGCAGGTTGAGCCGCATGAAGCCCGCGTCGACGTAGTCGAGGGCGTCGGTCAGCGCGGTGTGCTCGATCCACACGATGCCGATGGTCATGAAGGCCACGAAGTAGGCCAGATAGACGGGCCGTTCGTGAGCGAGCTCGGAGAGTAGGTGGCTACCCTTGACCGTCGGCACCGCGATCTCGAGCACGAGCAGCGTGATCGCGATGGCGAAGACGCCGTCGCTGAACGCCTCGAGGCGCCCCTTGGCCCTGCGGTTCGATCGCGTTCCCTGTTCCGCCATCCCGCTCCTTTCGGCGGATGTCCCCAGTCGGCTGCGCCGCTCGGTCAGACCGCGATACTACAGGAGGACCGCCGGAGTTCGCCGCCAGCCGTTGTGACATTGGGCCGCAGTGGTAAAATGACTGACGGTCGGTCAGTGACCGACCGTCAGTCATTCTATCACTGCCGGGACGTCTCAACCGTGGCGATCACGCCATCACCGGCCTCGACACGCACTCGGGGAGGATCGCGCCCTCATGACCGCGCCCTCCTGACCGCGTCCCCCTGACCGCGTCCCCCGCCGCAACGGCTGGTCCCGACGAGGCGTTTCCCTCCCTGTAGTATCGCGGTCTGACGTTGGGTGCGTGGCGACCGCACCCGGAACCCGCTCGTCGAAAGGACTGCGATGCCGAGCACAGGGACACGGCCGACCGGCAAGGCCAAGGGCCGCCTCGAGGCCTTCAGCGACGGCGTCTTCGCCATCGCGATCACGCTGCTCGTGCTCGAGATCGCCGTGCCGAACGTCCCCGGCGGGCACCTGCTCTCGGAACTCGTCCACGAACGGCCGACGTACCTGGCCTACTTCGTGGCCTTCATGACGATCGGCATCGCCTGGATCGAGCACAACGCGCTGACCGAGGCGCTCGACCACGTCGACGCCGGCTTTCAGCGGCTCAATCTGCTGCTCCTGCTGCTCGTCGGCTTTCTGCCGTTTCCAACACGGGTCATGGAGGAGTACCTGAGCTACACCCACCCCGAGCACAGCGGAGACCGTGTCGCGGTCGCGTTCTTCGGCATCGTGCTGTTCCTGATGAGCCTGATGCTGATCCTGCTGGGTCGCTACGCCGAGCGCGAGAAGCTGTTCGGCGACGACGCCGCCGAAGAGCGCGCCGAGGAGAACCGGCTCCGCTACCAGCTCGGGCCCAGCCTCATCCTGTACGCCGTGGCGACCGGCTTCGGGCTGATCTCCCCCTACGCAGGCGTCGTCCTCTACATCGCCATCGGCGTGTTCCTGCTGCTGCCGATCCGCACGGTGCGGCGTTCGCTGCGGCGCGGCGCCTGATCGGGCGTTCCGCCTCGGCGACCGCCGGTCGCGGCGCCGGTGCGCTGCGGCACGTACGGGCTCACCGACACGGTACCGCCCCCGCGAAAACGGCGCGCATTAAGGATTCCGTCGCAAGATTCCGAACAGGGATAGTGTGATGGACGCGCCCGAGACAACGACCCCCGAACCACGCCGGGCCCTGCGCCGCCGACTCGACGGCGACCTGGGGGCGCTGGGTGCGCTGCGTCTCGAGGCGCGCACCTACCTGACCGGTCGCCACGTGCCCGACGACGTCACCGCCGACATCGTCCTGGCCATCCAGGAGGCGGCCAAGAACGCCGTGCGCGCCAGCTCCGGCGAGAGCGTCACCGTGACCGTCTGGGTCGATGGCGGCGCGGTCTGGGTGAGGGTCCGCGACCGGGGCAAGGGCCTGACACGACGCGGCTCGCCTCGCTGTCCCAGCGTCTGGCGTACGCACGGACGCGGGCTCTGCCTCATGCACGCCCTCATGGACGGTGTCGCCATCGAGCGCTCGCGCGGCACGCGCGTGACCATGCATCGCACCGTCACACGTGCGCGGAGCGCCTGAGGCCCAGCCCCAGCCGGCCCCTGCGGTCGTTTCAGCGCAGCGCGACGAGCAGTCGATCGAGGACGGCCGCGGCGGCGTTACCTCAGGCCGCTATCGGCTGGCCGCTCTTGTCCTTGGGCATGCCCGCGTACTCGACCACGAGCTCGGGCTTGTCGGCGAACAGGAAGCTCGCGTTCATGTGATCGCGCTCGTCGAGCCCGACGCGCCGGAACACGTCGGCCCACGAGGCGAACGAGCCGTACTCCTCGACGAGGCCGCTGGCCACGGGCTGGTCCTCCCACTCGGGGTGAGCGGCGACGAGCTCGGCGTAGTAATGCTCCGAGTGGTCCTCGAACTCGGCGTTCAGCAGGAACGAGCGACGGCGGCTGAGGCGCGTCATGGCCCAGAGCAGGACGGCGTAGGTGCCGAGCATGGCCATGGGGATCGGCTTGACCATGTACCGCGGATCCTCGACGGCGTCCTGCCGCAGCTTCTCGTTCACGACCAGCAGGTGCCAGTACTCGTTGTCCTGCGCCTCGCGCGCCCAGGTGACGAGGCGCCGATACTCACGGAATCCCTCCCTGTCGTCGTAGCGCAGCGCCATGCGGCCGTGCTGGTGGCGCTCCCACGCGCGGTAGGGGATCGGCGCCGTAGCCTCGATCAGACGTGCCTTGACGAGCGTCGTCTCTTCGCCGACCAGCCTGTCCATGGAACGAAAGAGGAACCGCGCCATCGCCGAATACGGGTAGCGCGGACGCTCCGCCGTGGCGCGCTGCTCCGCCTTGAGATCGATCGCGCCCTTTGCCATCGGGCACCCCCTGTCCGCGTCTCCTGCCGCGGCAACGGTCGGAGACCGGCCGCGGACCGCGACGAACCCCCCGCCGCGAGGCGGGGCTTTCACGCTGGCCACGATCTCCGTACGCTGTCGCCGAGAAACCGTTGGCCAGGGGGCTTGTCGGCCAGTGCCAGCACGACCGCTACCACTCTCTTCTTCATGCCCGACCTCCTCGCGGGGTGAGGGGCCTTGGGCGATGCCGAGTGACCGCCTTCCTGCTTCTCTAACGGTCCTGCCCCCCCGAATCTTCCGCCGCGTTACCGGGCGCGTATCGCGGGGGACACGTGCCTTGCAGCGCGCAGACGACCTGGACAACAGCGACCTCAAAGGCGGATGACGACGCCGGGTTCAGCCCACACGAGAGGCGCGAAGCTGGAGCCGCCCGCCTTCGATGCCCGTTTGCCGGCGGTCGCAGCCCGGCTTCGGCAGGCGGGGTGCATCGCCGCCGAGCGCGAGGCGGCCGAACTGCTGGCCGCGGCGGCAGCGGACACGGCGCGACTGGCGGAGCTCGTCGAGCGCCGCTCCGCGGGGGAACCGCTGGCCTGGCTGACGGGCTCGGTGCGGTTCTGCGGTGAGACAGTGCTCGTCGCGCCGGGCGTCTACGTACCGCGACCGCAGAGCGAGCCGCTGGCTCGCGCGGCGGTCGCGCGCTTGACCGACGGCGGCACGGCCGTCGATCTGTGCACCGGTTCGGGCGCGATCGCCGTCGTTCTCGCCCAGCGGCGACCGACGGCCCGGGTGGTCGCCACCGAGATCGATCCCCTCGCCGTCGGGTGCGCCCGCGTCAACGGCGTCGAGGTGTCCGAGGGCGATATGGCCGCCGGCCTGCCGACCACGCTCGCCGGACGGGTCGACGTGGTCACCGCCGTCGTGCCGTACGTGCCGACCGGCGAACTGCGCCTGCTGCCTCGCGACGTCGTCGCCTTCGAGCCGCGCCGCGCGCTCGACGGCGGCGCGGACGGCACGGTGCACCTCGCCCGCGCCGCCGTCGTGGCGGCGCGCCTGCTGCGACCGGGCGGCTCGCTGCTGCTCGAGCTCGGCGGCGACCAGGCCCGGCTGCTCGAGCCGGTGCTGGCCGCGCATGGCTTCCGCGACACCGAGCTTCTCACCGACGAAGAGGGCGATCCGCGCGCACTGATCTGCCGTCACTGAGCGCGCAGGTCTGGCTTGCGCTTCGTCACGCGCGGGAACGGTTGACGAAAATGACGGCGCCCGGCGGAGAAGAGGCCTGCAGCGCCCCATTCGACGACCGTGCAGGAGGATTCTCATGGCGAAGATCAGCTACTGTCTCTGGTTCGACGGTCGGGCCGAGGAGGCCGCGGACTTCTACGTCTCCGTCTTCGAGGATGCGCGGATCCTGAACACGGAGCGTTACCTGGAAGGCTCCCCTGGCGAGGCCGGCACGGTCATGACGGTCGAGTTCGAGATCAACGGCGAGCGGTTCCTGGCGCTGAACGGCGGTCCCCAGTACACCTTCACCCCGGCCCTCTCGATCGTCGCCACCTGCGATTCGCAGGGGGAGATCGACGACCTCTGGGACAAGCTGACCGACGGCGGCACCGAAGTCGCCTGCGGCTGGCTCACCGACAAGTTCGGCGTCTCCTGGCAGATCGTGCCGGAGGGCGTGGACGAGATGCTGGGATCGAGCGACCGCGAGGCCGCGCAACGCGCCTTCTCGGCGATGATGGGCATGGTGAAGATCGACGTCGACGAGCTGCACCGAGCCTTCGAGGGCGCCGGCAGCGCCCGCGACGAAACGGCCGCCTGAGCCGCCTATCGCGCCCAGATTGCGAGGGCCGGGGCCGCCCGGCGCAGCGCCCGCCAGGCGATGACGGCGTCGCCCAGCGTGGCCAGCGGTCGCGAGAATCCGCGCTCCGGCGTGTCGAGGACGACCCGCAGCACGGCGAACGGGCCGCTCGCCGCGCCCGGCGCGAGCCAGGCCGATTCCATGTCGACCACGAGGGCGCCGCCGGCGCCCAGCGCCACGCGCTCGGCCCTTCGCACGATGTGGTCGACCGAGAGGACCGGCCCCACGTGAACGCGCCGTATGCCCGTCGCCGAGAGCGCCGCGACGAGCGGCTCGCTCGAGCAGGCCACGACGCCCCCCGGCCCGCGGACTTCGCTGCCGACCACGACGTCGCCGGCGCGCAGATCGCCGTCGAGCGCGCCGCAGACGCCCGCGACGGCGACGGCACCGGCCTGCAGTCGCGCGATCACGGGCGCGGCGGCGCGCGCCCGGGCGGCGCCCATGCCACACCGCAGCTGCAGCGCGCCGGGCAGAGCGCGCCGTACCGCGGCGTGCTCGAGGCGCAGCGGGGTGACGACAAGCAGGCTCCTGTCGCGCGCGCTCACGTCAGCGCAAGGGGCGGCAGGGGTCGCCGGCCGCCACGACCCCGTCGGCGATCGAGCGCGTGACGACGCTGCCGGCGCCGATCACGGCATCGGCGCCGATCTCGAGACCCGGCAGGACGATCACGCCGCCACCCAGCCAGGCGCGAGCTCCGATCGTGATGGGCCGGGCCGACTCGATGCCGGCCGCACGCTCGCGGGCGTCACGGGGGTGGTCCGAGGTGAGCAGTTGCACCGCGGGCCCGACCTGCACGTCGTCGCCGAGCGTGATCGGAGCGGCATCGAGGAAGACGCAGGCCATGTTGACGAAGACGCGGGCGCCGAGCCGGATCTGCGTGCCGTAGTCGCAGTAGAACGGCGCCTCGACCCACGAGCCCTCGCCGACGGCGCCGAGCAGGCTGCGCAGCAGGGCCGCCCGCGCATCGCGATCACCCGGGTCGATCTCGGCGAGCCGCCGGGTCAGCCGGCGAGCCTCGAACCGGGCGGCCAGCAGCAGAGGGTCGCCGGCGTCGTAGGGCTCGCCGTTCAGCATCTTGTCGCGCTCACTCGCCACGGCCGGCCCGCTCGCGTTCCCCACTGCCGATGAAGATCGGCGTGACCGACACCATCGAACGGATCTGGCCGTCGCGAACGTCGGGCTCCCCGAACGAGCCGCAGGTGATGCTGCGCACGATCCCCATCCGCATGCCCGGCAAGATCCTGCTTTCGAAGGGGGCGCTCATCGGCGTGATCGTACCAAACGGACGGGCCGCTACCGCAGACGCGCGAGGAGCGTGACCGAGGCGAAAGGGTCGGCGGCGTTCGGCCCCCGGCCGAGCATGACGCTACTGATGGCGCCGGCCGAGGTCGCGTTGAACGACAGTCCCAGGCCGGTGACCTTCACGTACTTGTGGCCGTGGAGCGTCACGATCGACGTGGTCCCGTTCAGGCTCTGATCGAAGAAGCCCGGCGTCCGGGCACCGTTGGCCACGACGGAAACGCCGGCGCTGGTGCCGACCCCGATGCGCCAGCCGGTCATCGGGAACTGCACGAACTGGCCGCTCGTGCCGTTCTCCGTGACGATCTCCTCCGCCAGGACGAACGTCAGGCCGCCGCGCAGCAGGAACGTGCCGTGTTTGGTGGTCGTGTTCCAGCGCCCGCCGCTGACCGGCGCGGTGAAGGTGGCGGTCGTCGCGCCGAACGAGAGCTTCGCCGGGGTGCCCGCAAGCGGCATGAGCAGGTCGTCCATCAGCGTGGCGGTCTCCAGCGAATCGAGGCGGAAGGTCGCCGTCCCGGTCCCGAGCGACCGAGTGGCCGCGCTGGCCGCGGCCGGCACGACGAGGAAGACGATGAGCGCAGCGACTGTGGCAACGGCGGCGACAATCGGCGCCGGCCGAACTGGGCGTGACATGGCCATGAGAGAGACCTCCCTCGGCAGGTAGAGGACGAGTCTGACAACCGAGCACGTACCCGGCGCGCGCACCCCCGGCTCCGTTGCCTGCGGTTTGGCCGAAGCGACCATCGGCGACCACGTGAGTGAGGGGTTCACACTCGGATCGGCGGAGCCGCGAAGTGTTCCGCCGCGCGCCGCGCAGGCCCTGTGAGTGCTCGACGTCGACCCCCCGGAGGCGGAGACATGAACGACTACCCCATCGGCGTGCCGATCGAGCGCGCTCCCCGGCGATCGCGGCTCTGGGCCGTGCTCTCGCTGCTGACCATCAGGTTCTGGGCACTGCTGCCGCACTTCATCGTGCTCGTGTTCCTGGGCATCGCCCAGTTCGTGGCCTTCCTGATCGGCCAGGTCGTCGTGCTGGTCAACGGCACGTACCCGGAAAGCCTGCACCGCTTCGTCGGCGGCGTGCTGCGCTGGCAGCTGCGCGTCGGCGCCTTCCTGCTTGCGCTCACCGACCGCTACCCACCGTTCAGCCTTCAGCCCGACGAGGCATATCCCGTCGATCTGCGAGTGTCCTACCCGCAGCGCAGCTCGCGTCTGCTGGCTGGGCTCACGGTGCTGTTCTTCATCGTCAGCGCCGGCATCCTCGGGGCGGCGGGCAGCGGCTCGTCCTTCTCGAGGTGGGAGGGCCTGACGAACCTGCGCACGGTCATCCAGATCCCCCATCTCGTCATCCTGGTCTTCTACGGCATCGCCGTGTTCGTGGTCTGGATCGTGGCCCAGTTCGTGATCCTGTTCACGGCGTCGATGACCACCGGCATGCACGATTTCGTCGCCGACTTCGCGCGCTGGTCGACCCGCGTGTCCGCCTTTACCTACGGCCTCACCGACCGCTACCCGCCGTTCTCCGGCAAGCCCGGCCCACAGGACGGCCGTGCCGCCGCGCCGGGCGAGCCGACCGCGAGCGAGGAGCCGCGAGCGGCGTAGCCATCACCGCTGCCCCGCCCTTTTGCGGAGGCGTTGCCGGGGGCATACGATGCTCCTCATGCTGCCCGGCGACTATCACGTGCACACGACCTACTCCGACGGCGAGGGCAGCGTCGAGGAGTGCGTCGCCCACGCCGTGGCCCTGGGCTTGCCCGAGATCGGTATCGCCGACCACCTCGCCGGCGTCGAGGCGACGCCCTGGGACTCGGCGACCATCCCCCACTCCCGCCTTCCCGACTATGTCGACGAGGTGCTCGACGTGGCCGCCCGGCACAGCGACATCACCGTGCTGCTCGGGGTCGAGGCCGACTATGTGGCCGAGCACGAGGCCGCGCTGGCCTCGGTGCTCACGGCCTATCCGTTCCAGTACGTGATCGGCGGCATCCACGTGGTCGACGGCATGGCCTTCGACGATCCCGACAACCGCACCGACGCGCGCTGGTCCGATCCCGACGGGCTCTTCGCCGCGTACTACCGGGCCGCTCGCCGGGCCGCCGAGCTCGGCCGTTTCGACATCATCGCCCACCTCGACTACATCGGCCTGTGGGGTCACCGCTGCGGCCCCGGCGTGGACCGCGAGATCGACGCCGCCCTCAGGGCCATGGCGGCCTCGGGGTGCGCGATCGAGCTCAACACCGACCGCTTCAGCGATCCCGCGGGGGTGATGTACCCGCTACCCACGACGCTGCGACGCGCCCGCACGCTCGGCGTGCCGCTGGTGATCAGCTCCGACGCGCACGCGGCGGAGCACGTGGGCCGGATCTGGGACGAGGCGATCGCTCTTGCCCGCGAGGCCGGCTACCGCGAGACGCTGCGGGTCTCAGACCGCGCGGCGGTGCCGCTGCCCGACCCCGCCTGACGCCGCGCTGCAGCCGCGGCCGTCGTCAGGGCGGGCACTTGCCGCAGATCGACTGGAACTGCGTCGTGCTCAGGTAGCGATCGCCGCGATCGGGCAGGAGCGCGACGATGGTGCCGTGGTCGAGAGCCGCGGCGACCCGCAGGGCGGCGGCGACGGCGGCGCCGCTCGACGAGCCGACGAAGAGCCCTTCGCGATGGGCCAGCAGCTTGGTCGTCTCGAAGGCCTCGTCGTCGGTCACCGTGAGCTTGGCGTCGAGATCGTCGGGCTCGTAGATGCCGGGCACCATCGATTCGGTCATGTTCTTCAAGCCCTGGATGGCGTGGCCCAGGCTCGGTTCGACGCCGACGATCGTGACCGCACCGGACCTCGACTTCAGGTAGCGACCGGTGCCCATGAGCGTGCCGGTCGTCCCCATGCCGGCCACGAAGTAGTCGACCTCGCCGCCGGCCTGCTCGTAGATCTCGGGGCCGGTCGTCTCCCAGTGCGCCTGGACGTTGTCGGGATTGTCGTACTGGTTCGGCATGAAGTACTTCTCGGGCTCCTCCTCGAGGAGCTCCATGGCCTTGCGGATGGCGCCGTCTATGCCCTCACGCGCCGGGGTAAGGAACACCCGCGCCCCCAGGCCCTGCAGGATGAGGCTGCGCTCAACGCTCACGCACTCCGGCATGCAGAGCTCCACGTCGTACCCCTTGGCCGCGCCGATCATGGCGATGGCGATGCCGGTGTTGCCCGAGGTCGGCTCGAGGATCGTCTTGCCGGCCGTCAGGTCGCCGCGTTCCTCGGCCCTGGTGATCATGAAGAGCGCCGGCCGGTCTTTGACCGACCCGCCCGGGTTGCAGCCCTCGAGCTTGCAGAGGATGCGTACGCCCGGGGTGTCGTTGACGTTGCGCAACTCGACCAGCGGCGTGCGGCCGATCGCCTGCAGGATGTCCATCACGTTCCCTTCCACGAAAAGGACCTCCAGCGTACGACCGGCGGCGGGCAAGATGCAACGGCCCCCTACGCTGCGCGCCTGTCGTCGGCGTCGCGCCCGGGTCCAGCGGCCGCGGCCACACCCTCGCGAGCGCTCGCGGCATCCGCACCGGCTTCTGCCGCCGGCGGCATCGGCGTGCCCTCGATGCTCAGGTGCGGCAGCCACTGGAGCCAACCCGGCAGGTACCAGTTGGCCCTGCCGAAGAGGCTCATCGCCGAGGGCACCAGCACGGTGCGCACGAGCGTCGCGTCGAGCAGCACGGCGACGCCCAGGCCGAAGCCCATCTGCTCGAACATCACGAGCTTGCCGCTGGCAAAGCCGGCGAAGACGGCCACCATGATGAGGGCGGCGCCGGTGATGATCCCGGCGGTCACGCCGATGCCCTGACTCACGGCCTCGTGGTTGTCGCCCGTGCGCTCGTACTCCTCCTTGATGCGGGAGAGCAGGAACACCTGGTAGTCCATGGAGAGCCCGAACAGCACGGAGAACAGGAACAACGGCACCCACTGCTCGATCACGGCGACCTGCTGCAACCCGAAGAAGCTCGCGCCGACCCCGTGCTGGAACACGAGCGTCATCAGGCCGTAGGCGGCGCCCACGCTGAGCAGGTTCATGACGATCGCCGTGGCCGGCACGACCACTGAACGGAAGGCCAGCATCAGCAGGATGAAGCTGAGCGCCAGCACCATGGTGATGACCCACGGAAAGTAGGCGTTGACGATGTCGATGTAGTCGACGTTGAAGGCCGTGTCGCCCGTGACGTAGACCTTGGCCGGGCTGCCGGCGAACGCCCGCGGGATGTACGTGTCGCGCAGCTCGCGCACCTTGCCGAGGGCCAGGTCGCTGGTCGACGAGCCGGCGATCGGCACCTGCAGCAGCGTCAGGTCACCGGCCTTGTCGGTCTGGACCTGCACCGGACCGAACGCGCGGTCGGCCGCAAGCGTGGCGCGCAGGCGCTGCTCGGCGGCCTGCACCTGGGGCGACGAGGCCGGCCCGTCGATCACGACCTGGGCGGGGCTCACGAGGCCGGCCGAGAACCGGCTTGCCACCACATCGAAGGCGCGCTTCGATTCGAAGCTGCTCGGCAGCGTGTTCACGCCGGACACGCCGGTCTTCATGCCGAACAGTGGCGAGGCCGCGAGGAGCAGCACGGCGATCCCGAGGCTGAGGGAGAGCACCGGCCGCCGCATCGCCCCCCGCGCGGCCCGCGCCAGCACCGAGGGCTTGCCGGCGGCGCGCGCGTCCATCAGACGACGACCGATGTACGGCAGCCGCAGCCGATTGACGCGCGGCCCGAGCAGGCCGAGCACGGCCGGCAGCAGGGTGAGCGCCGCGAAGACCGCCATGGCGACCACCAGGATGGCGCCGGCGCCGAGGCTCACGAAGATGTTGGTCGGCACCACGAGCAAGGCGCACAACGCGAGCACCACCGTCATGCCGCTGAAGAACACGGCCCGCGCCGCCGTGCCGCCGGCGACGGCCACCGCGTCGATCGTCGAGCGGCCGTGCGTGAGCTCCTCGCGAAAGCGCGACACGATGAACAGCGAGTAGTCGATGCCCACGGCCAGGCCGATCAGGGTGATCATGTTCACCGCGAAGATCGACACGCTGAAGAGATGACCGAAGATCGCCGTGAGCGCGATGGCCAGCGTGATCGCGATCAGCGCCAGGAAGATCGGCAGGCTGGCCGCGACCACCGTGCCGAAGACGATGAGCAGGATGACGATGGCGATCGGCAGGCCGATGCTCTCGCCCTTGCGCAGATCGGTCGTCGCCTGGTGGCTGAAGTCCGAGTTGATGCTGGCCGTGCCGGTGATCAGCGTCTGAAAGCCGCCGCGACCGTCGGCGGCGTTGACGATGTTGTGGACCTTGTCGATGTTCTTGCCGGCCTTCACGACGTCGCCGGCCATGACGATCGGGATGATGGCGGTGCGGCCGTCGGCCGAGATCATCGCCGCCGGGCTGCCGCCCCTGAACGCGCTGACCACGCTGTCGACCACGCCCGGTCCCAGCGCCGCGATCCGGCTCTGCAGGCCGAGGACCTCGTCGCGGAAGGCGGGGCTCGACGCCGTCTGGCCGGGTGAGGTCACGACGACGATCTCGTGGGCCTTCTGGGGCATGCCCATGCGCTGCTCGAGCAGGTCGGCGCCCTTGCGCGACCCGGGGTTGCTGATGAACGTGTACTGCGCGGTCAGCGCGCCCGGCAAGAACGCACCGATCAGACCGAAGGCGATCACCACGAGCACGGCCCAGAGGCCGATCGTCTTCCAGGGATGGATCGCCGAGTAGCGCGCGACGGTCTGGGGGGAGATCCTGCGTCTCATGGTCCAGCACCTCGGGTGTCGGTCCGACCCCGCGCCGAGCCCCGGGCGCGAGGCCGGAAAAGAGGAGAACTGTCGTCCGTCACTACCGGTCGGGCTTCCCCCGGTGGCGACCGGGGAAACAGGTTGCGCCGCCGGGAGAAAGGCGCGCCGCCGTCAGAGTCGGCCCAGGGCGCAGATCAGGCCGGGCACATGACGCCGGGCGACGAGCTTGGCCGTCTCGAACGCTTCGTCATCGGTCGCGAGACGATCCCCGCTCGGGTGCGAGCGAGATCGCGATCACCGCCGCGTCGTCTGTGAGCGCGCCTCCGGCGAACGACGTGGCGGCGGCCAGGATGCCGTCGACCAGGTCCTGGGGATCGCGGCTCTTCATGGCGGCCAGCTGCCTGAGCAGTCTGGCTTCGCCGAAGAGCTCCGCGTCGTGTCGCGCCTCGGTGATGCCGTCGGTGAAGGCCAGCAGCACCTCGCCGCCCTCGAGGCGGAAGGTCTGCTGCGAGTAGGCGGCGCGGAAGGTGCCGAGCGGCACCCCGGCGTCGGTGGGCAGAGGCACGCAACCCGAGCCGCAGACGACCGCCGGCGGGTGGCCCGCCGATGAGTAGGAGACGGCGCCGGTCGTGCTGTCGAGCACGAACAGGGCCGCCGTGGCGAACAGGCCCTCGGGCCCCTGACGCATGAGCGACTCGTTCACGTGCTCGAGGATGTAGGCGGGCGCCGGCTCGATGTAGGCGAGCGCGCGGACCGCGCTGCGCACCGTTTCGGTGAAGCCGGCCGCCCGTACCCCCTTGCCGCTCACGTCGGCGATGAAGAGGGCGATCGTGTGGTCGTCGAGTGCGAACAGGTCGAAGAAGTCGCCGCCCACCCGCTCGGCGGACGCGGCGGCGCGATGCGCCGCTCCGATCCGCACCCCCGGCAGCTCGGGGATGGGGAAGGCGAGCAGCTTGCGCAGGCTTTCGGCCGTGCGATGCTCGGTCTCGTAGGCGTGGACGTTCTCGATGGCCAGCGAGCCGGCCGCCGCGAGCGCCGTGGCGAAGCGCACCTGATCGGCGACGAAGCCCGAGCCTGAGCTCACGTTGCCGAACGCGAGGACACCGAGCAGCTCCCGGCCCATGAGCGGCACGAAGAGCAGCGAGCGCAGGTCGAAGCGATCGGCGAACCCCGGCGCCAGCCGCGAGTCGCCGCGGGCCTCGTTGGAGACGAAGGGCTCGCCGGTGAGGCCGAGCGCGACGAGCGGGTTCTCGTCGCGCGCGAAACGATGTCCGAGCAGCGGCCCCCCGACCCCCGTCGCGACCCTGATCACGAACTGCTCGTCCTCACGCAGGGCGACGACCGCGCCCTCGCAACCGATCGCGCGCGAGCCCTCGCCTGCGAGGGTCCGCGCGATCGTCTCGACGTCGCGCGCTGCCGCGAGCGTCGCCCCGATCGCGTTCAGCGTCTCGGCCAGGTGCACGCTGTCGGTGCGTTCCCGGTAGAGACGGGCGTTGTCGAGCGCGAGCGAGACCGACGAGGCCAGCTTGCCGGCGAAGTCGATCTGCCCAGGGGTCAGCGTGACGGGCCGATCGTGCCAGTTGAAGAGCAGCACGCCGGTGACCTCGTCCTTCGACACGAGCGGCACCGCCAGCACCGAGCGCAGCCTCAGCAGCCGTACGGCGGTCAGGCTGATGCGCTCGTCCTCGCCAGCGTGGTTGATGGCGACCGGCGCCCTCGTACCGGCCGCGAGCGCGACGTGAGGCAGGTCGGCGTCGGTGAATCTGCCGGCCGGCACGGGGTCGTAGCCGTGGGCGTAGCGCGTCACCCAGGCGCCCTCTTCGCGCAGCGCGATCGACGCCGCCTCGGCCTCGAGGGCGGCGGCGCCCTCGACGACCGCACGGCCGAGGATCTCCTCGGTGTCCAGGGTCGAGCTGATCTCGAGGTGGATCGCCGCCAGTGCCGCGTTCAGATGGGCCGTCTCCCGGATCTGCTCCGCGTTGCGCTTGATCTCGTCGACGTCGACGAAGGCGATGACGGCCCCGCCCACCGCCCTCTCCGCGGTCGTGTACGGCCGGATGCGCATGGAGTACCAGCGACCGCGACGGTCCCGAACGTCGGCGGCGAAGGGGACGGCGGTGTCGATCACCTTGCGCACGTCGCCCGAGAGGTCGGCGACGACGACGGGCAGATCGAGGCCGGCCAGCGGACGATCGAGAGCATCGGCGCCGAGCCCGAAGACGCCGGACGCGGCCGGAGTGAGCCGCCGCACCCTCAGGTCGCGACCGACCATGAGAAGGGGGATGTCGATGCTCGCAAAGAGGTTGGAGAGGTCGTCGCTGACGGCGGCCAGCTCGGCGTTGCGGCCGCTCAGCTCGTCGTTGACCGTGACCAGCTCCTCGTTGGTCGACTGCAGCTCCTCTTTGGCGGTCTCGAGCTCCTCGTTGATGCTCTGCAGCTCCTCGTTGCTGGACTGGACCTCCTCGTTTGCGGCGCGCAGCTCCTCGTTGGTCGCCTCCTTGTCTTCGATCACCGTCTGCAGGTAGTCGCGCGTCGCCGCCAGCTCGCGCTCGACCGATTCGGCCCTGGTACGGCTCGCCGCTGCCCCGCCGCGCCGCGCCCGGCCGGCGGGGAGATCCGGCGCGGCCTCGAAGAGCACGACGAAGAACCGCTCGCCGTCGGGCGACGACACGGGTACGACGTGCACGTGCAGGCGCTCCGTGCGCTCGCCCATACGCATCTGGAGGTCGGGGCGGGCGACCGGCCGGCCGGTGCGCCGCGCGTCGGCGACCGCCGCGCCGAGATGGACGGCGAGATCGTCGTGGGCCATGGCCAGCAGGCCAAGGGTGGCTTTGCCGGACACGTGGAGCAGGAACGGCTCGGTGTTGCCGCGAAACTGCACGATCTCCAGGCGGTCGTTCACGACGACCCCGGGGGGCGAATAGCTCGAGCGTACGAGGTCGTCGACCGCCGTTTCCAGGTCGAAGGGCTCAGAGCGGGCCAACGGCCCGGCGCCCGTTTCGGTCGCGGTCGCCGGCGCGCCGGCCGCGGGCGCCATGAGCTCGCGGGGCAGACCCCGGGGCCGCGGCCGAGCGCGATAGATACGCTGTTTCTTGTCGACCACCTCGAACAGCTCGCCGTGACCGCTGACCGTCTCGGCGGTCCCGAGGGCCAGGTAGCCTCCGGGGTCGAGCGCGTAGTGGAGCGTCGTGATCACCCGCCTCTGCAGCGTCGGTCCCAGGTAGATGAGCAGGTTGCGACAGCTCACCAGGTCGAGATGAGAGAAGGGGGGATCGCCGGTCAGGTCGTGGGTGGCGAAGATGCAGCGCTCGCGGATCGCCTTGGCCACCTGATAGCCCTTGGCGACCCTGATGAAGTACCGGGCGAGGTAGCCGGGCGGCATGGAGGCGGCGATGTTCTCACCGTAGATGCCGGGGCGCGCGCGATCGATCGCCCGCGGGTTCACGTCGGTCGCGAAGACCCTCACCCTGGGGCGCACGGGCCGGCCCTCGAGGAAGTCGTCAAGCGCCATGGCCAGGCTGTAGGCCTCTTCGCCGCTGGCGCAGCCGGGCACCCAGAGCCGCAGCTCCCGCTCGGGCTCGCGACCTTCGACGAGTGCCGGAAACACCTTGCTGCGCAGCGCGGCGAACGTCTCCGGCTCGCGGAAGAACTCGGTCACCATGACCAGCAGGTCCTGGTAGAGAGCCTCGAGCTCGGCTGGCTCGTCGTGCAGGAGCTTGACGTACTCATCGAGGCTGTCGAGGTGACGCAGCACCATGCGCCGCGCGATCCGGCGGCCGACCGTGCTGAACTTGTAGTAGGTGAAGTCGAGACCGAACGCCCGCCGCAGCGCGGTGAAGATCTGCGGATTGAGGTCTTTCGCCGCGGCAAGGCCGGCGGGCGGCGGCGGCTCGACACCAGGCGGCGCCACATCGGGGTGCCGGGCGATGCGCTCGAGCTCGATCGCGATCTCGCGTGGGGCGAGCACGTGGTCGACGACGTTGGCGGCCATGGCGGCCCGCGGCATGCCGTCGTACTTGGCGCTCAGGGGATCCTGGGCGAAGGTGATGCCGCCCTCGGCCTTGATCGCCGAGAGCCCCAGGGCGCCGTCGGAGGCGGCGCCCGACAGCACGACGCCGATGGCGCGGCGATGGAGCGTGTCGGCCAGCGAACGGAAGAACCCGTCGATCGGCATCGACGGCCGCTGTCCCTGGTCACGCGTGCTCAGCCGCAGCCGATCGCGCTCGAGTCGCAGATCGAAACCCGGAGGGATCACGTAGGCGTGGTCCGGCGCCACGACGACCCCGTCGGTGACCTCGCTGACCGGCAGCGACGACTTGCGGCCGAGAAGGTCCGCCAGGATGCTTTCGTGGTCGGGCATGAGGTGCTGCACGACGACGATGGCCAGGCCACACCCCGCCGGAACGTGCTCGAGCAGCAGCGAGACCGCCTCGAGCCCTCCGGCCGACGCCCCGACGCCGACGACCGGGAACGTCGGGAGTGTCGCCGCGTCGGTCTCCGCGCTCGTGGGTCGCATCGACCGGCCGCCGCTCGGCTCGGGCTTGGACCGTCGCGCGGGCATGGCGGTCAGGCCAGCCGCACGACGACGACCTGCAGGTCGTCGCGCAGCTGGCCGGCGTGAGCGAGGGCCGCATCGCGCACAGCCTCGGCGACCTCCTGGGCCGTGCGCCCACGCAGGCCGGCGACGATCTCGAGCAGCCGCTCCTCGCCGAGCAGCTCCGTGCCCCTGCGCGCCTCGGTCACGCCGTCGGTGTAGAGCACGAGGTAGTCCTCGAGGGTCAGCATGGCGTGGGCGTTGGTGTACGGGCGCTCGAACGTGCCGAGCGGGGGGCCGAAGCTGACCGTGAGCGGCCGGCAGGAGTAGGCTCCCAGGCGGACGGGGGCCGGATGACCCGCACTCGCATAACTGAGGTGACCGGTCGTGTGGTCGAGCGAGGCCAGAAAGGCCGTCACGTGCGGCTCGTCGGCGTCGAAACGCAGCAGCAGCTCGTTGGTCTTGCCGAGGATATAGGCCGGAGACGGATCGACGGCGGCAAGCGCCCGCACCGTGCTGCGCACCGTCTCGGTGAGGCCGGCCGCCCGCACCCCCTTGCCGGCGACGTCGCCGATCAGCACGACGACGTGGGTGTCGTCGGCCAGGAAGACGTCGCTGAAGTCGCCCCCGACGAGCTCGGGCTCGTGAGCGGTGCGGATCACCGTGCCCAGCTCCAGACCCGCCACGTCCGGCAGCTCGTGCAGGAAGTTCTCCTGGAGCGTCTGGGCGATGCGCCGCTGATCGAGGTAGAGGCGGGCGTTGTCGATCGCCAGCGACACGGTCGCGCCGAGTTGCCGGGCGAAGTCGAGCTGGCTCGCGCTCAGCGATCGCGGCTCCCGCCCCCAGAACATCAGGCAGCCGATGACCTCGTCGCGCACGATCAGGGGCACGGCGAGCCCGCTGCGCAGGCCGTGCGCCTGGGGGAACCCGACGACGAGCTCGGGCACGAGCGTCAGGTCTGCGATCGCCAGGAGCCGCCCGCTGGAGAGAGCCCCCAAAGCGATCGGCGCCTGCTCGCGGCCGAGCCGCAGTCCGATCTCGTCGTCGGAGAAGCCATGCTGATGAGCCACCACCCAGCCGTCGGCCTCTCGCAGTTCGATCGTGCCTGCGTCGACGCCGAGGGCGATGACGCCCTGGGCCAGCGCCCGGTCCATGATCTCGTCGAAGTCGAGCGTCGAGTAGAGGATGGCGCCGATGGCGTTCAGCGCCTCGGCAAGGGCGGCCCGATCGGCCGTCTCCTCGCTCTGCAGGCGCAGCTCCTCGCCCTGCGCCTGCAACTCCTCGGTCCGCAGCTGCAGGCCGGTGGCGAGCTCCTCGATGCGCGCCTGCTCCGCGAGCTGGACCTCGCGGGCGGCGTCGGCCGCGGCAAGGGCGATCGCCGCCAGCCGGCGGCGCTCGGACTGTTCGCGCAGGCCCTTGGCAAGGAGGCCGGAAAGCACGCCGGCCGCAAGCCAGATCGCGGTCGAGAGCACCGTGGTGACGATCGCGGAGCTGGCCCCTCGGCCACCCACCGTCAGGTAGAACACAGCGCCGCCGGCGACCGCGACGAGACCGCCCACGAGAGGGCCGGCAAGCGCACCGGCGAGCACCGAGATCAGCGCGATCATCGAACCCGGCAGACCCAGGACGTGGCGAGTGTCGTGAGCGTCGTTGATGAGGGCTAGCACCGCGCTCTGAATGGCGACGGCGGCGGCCAGCACGCGCCAGCGGTGAGCCTGCAGGCGACGCAGCAGCCGGCTCGTGCGGTCCCAGGTCTCCGAACCCGCAACGCGGGCCGTCTGGGCATCGCGCTCGAGCAGGCGCACGTGGTCGATGGCGGCGCCGGCCTGCACGGCGATGGCTTCGACGAGCTCGATGTCACGCTGGGTGAAGGGCCGGCGCGTGCCGGGCTCGTCGACGACGATCAAGCCGACGAGCCGCTCGTGGCGGACGACGGGGACGACGAGCGTGAGCAGGAAAGCGTGGTCGTCGACGGAGCCCTTCCGCGTACCGGGCAGCTGTGTCTCGGCGCAGTCGACCACGGCCGTCCGCCGGCTGGCGATCACCCGTTTGACCCCCTCGGAGAGGCCGTCGAACGAGAACCGCTGGCGCGGGGTCGCTTCGGCTCCCCGCGAGGCCGCGATCTCGATCTCTCGGTGCTCCTCGTCCCAGAGCTCGACCAGAACGCGCGAATGGTCGGTCGACTTGACGAGCAGATCGCCGATCGCCTCCATGGCGACGCCCAGCTCGGTCCAGGAGGGCGCGCTCGTGGTCACCTCGAGCAGCAGGCTCGTGCTCTCGAGCTCGCGGCGAGCCTGCTCCTCGGCGCGCTGCTGGGCCTCGAAGAGGCGAGCGTGTTCCAGCCCCGTAGCCGACTCGGCGGCGAGGGCCTCGAGGAACGCGAGCTCATCGGCATCGAAGCGCCGCGTTTCGGCCCAGGCGAGGTAGAAGGTGCCGATCGTCTCGTGCCCGGCGGTGATCGGAAGCAGCACGTAGGCGCGAATGCCCGCGTCGTGTGCGTTGCGCCTGCTGGTCTCGCTGACCGGCGTCGCCCCGATGTCTTCGCTGACCCTGCGCTCGCGCGTCCGAAAACAGAGCGCCGTCTCGGTGTCGGCGTCGACCGGCATCGCCCCGAGCCTCGCGAGCATGCCGTCCGGATCGAAGCTCGCCACCGACTCGAGCGCCGTGCCCGCTTCGTCGATCAGCCTGATCTGCACCTGTTGGGGCTCGACCAGACGGTGCACGGCCTCGACGATCCGCGTGGCGACGGCCCGCGGATCGAGCGACGACGAGGCGGCGTCGGCGACGTGCTTCAGAACGGTAAGTCGCCCGCCGCGCTCGGCCTCGCGCCGGCGCGCGGTGAGCTCGGCCGCGAAGAGGCGAGCGTTGTCGAGCGCCAGACCGACGGTGGTGCCCAGGCGGCGGGCGAAGTCGATCTCGGCGGCATCGAAGTGACGGATCGCGCGACGCTCGACCAGCAGGAGAGTGCCGAACGTCTCATCGCGGGCCAGCAGGGGCACGGCGATGAGCGAACGGATGCCACGCCGCTCGGCGAACGTGCCGACCGACTCGTGCCGGGCGGCCTCGTCGATGACGAGGGGCTTGCCGGCGAGCGCCGCCAGACGAGCGGCCACCGGCTCACCCAGGAGAGGCCGGCCCACCTCGTCGGCGGGCAAGCCGGCGGCGTAGCGCACCGGCCAGGCCTCGCCCTCGCGCAACTCGATCGCCGCCGCCTCGACGTCCAGCACGCGCACGGCCTCGGCCAGCGTGCGTCCGACCACCTCGTCGGCGGCGAGCGTCGAGTGGAGCAGTTCGGAGATGGTGTTCAGCCCGGCGCGCAGCTCGTTTTCGCGAACGATGACGTCGTGCTGCGCGAGCAGCTCCTCGTTTTGGACCTGCAGCTCCTCGGTCCGGGTCTGGAGCTCCTCGCTCTGGATCTGCAGGGCGGCGCTTTGCGCCTGGATGTCCGAAGCGAGACGGTCGCGTTCGAGCGCCGCCCTCTTGCGCTCGCTGATGTCGGTGACGAAGGAGCGGTAGTGAACGAGCTCACCCGATTCATCGAAGACGGGTTGCACGAACAGCTCGATGGGCACACGGGTGCCGTCTTTGCGAAGGTACTCCTTCTCGTAGCGCACGGCGCGCCGCTGCGCGACGGCCTCGGCCAGCAGCGCCGACTCCGTCGCGCGCCATTCGACGGGAGTGAGATCCTGC
>DATIYD010000138.1:0-2142 GCA_035517975.1 Thermoleophilia bacterium
GAGCTGGGCGTTCTTCATCACCTGCTGCTCGAACGACATGACGGTCTTGACCGCCTTGTACGAGTAGTCGATGTGCCACAGCTCGATGATGTCGGCGCCACGGTGGCTCTGGTAGCTGTAGAGCTCGTCGAGCCGGGTGCCCGTGTCCGCGTTGCCTGAACCGTCGCACGACAGGACGAGCTCGTCGCCGATGTCGACGGCCGTGAAGTGGGCGTTCGAGGCAAAGATCTCGAGGAGCCGCTCGAGCTCGTCGGACACAAGCGGCTGGGTCTTGGCCCTCTTCGCGCCGGCGGTGCTGCCCTCTTCGAGGTCGGCGCGGATCTCGCTCGGCGTCATGCGCACGAGCGAGCCGTCGGCCAGTCGCGTGGTCACTGGCTGTTCCATCGTCCCCCCTTCGACTGGCGGCGCCGAAGCCGGTCGTCGATGGCGGCGCCCTGCGGTTCTCAGACATCCGGACGGTATTAGTCATCCGGATAAATGACTTCCGTGGTAGTCTATGGCGGCGGATGGGCCTGTCAAGCGTGCGCGGCGGCCCGCGGCCTTGTCGCGAAGCGCGTGCCGCGTACCTCGTCTGTGCCGCGTCCACGAGTGCAGAGTCGGAGAAAGGAGGAGCCCTTGTCGCAGGAGGTCAAGCCCCGGCGCCGCTGGGAGGTGGGCGGCCGGCCCGCGGCCGGCGCCGATCCGGCCGCCGATCTGGCACCCACGGCGGCGCGTATCCTCGAGGCCAGCAAGCGCCTGCTCGATGAGCGCGGCTTCGCGGGACTCACCTTCGAGGCGATCGCCGCCGAGGCCCACGAGAACAAGGCCAGCATCCGCTACCACTTCGGCAACAAGGCCGGCCTGATCGAGGCGCTCGCCGACTCGGTGGTGCACGACGACAACGTCGCCCTGCTCAAGGCGCTGCGGCGGCCCGAGTCGGTGGGCGCCGACCGCGTCGACATGCTGCTCACCATGCATCGGCGCAGCACCAAGGGCCAGCAGGGCTATCGCCGCTTCTGGGACCTGTTTCCGCACCTGGTGCGCGACGAGGAGCTGCGACCGCGCATGGCCGAGCTCTACCGCTGGTATCGCGATCTCGACGAGTGGGCCCTCGCGCCCGACGCCGATGCGCGCCTCAAGCGCGAGCTCGACCCGCTGTGCGCGATCACGGTGGCGGTCTGCGACGGCCTCGCCGAGCAGATCGCGGCCGACCCCGACTTCGACGTCGACGAGGTGTTCGACTACTGGGAGGGTGTCGTGCGCGAGCTGCGCGAGCGCGCCTTTCGCGCGGCGGGCATCGACCCCGCTTGAGTCCCGGCTGGGGTGCCGCTACTCCGTCGATCGACTGCGTCGTCGCCGCTCAGGCATGCGTGGCTTCGCTGCGCGCCTAGTCCAGAATGAGCCGCTGGGGGTCGACCTCGTCGCGCAGGATACGTAGCTCCTCGGCCGTGGGCGGCACGGCGTCGACGGCGCGCGAGACGTCGAGCGCGAAGCCGGTGTTCTCGGCGATCTGCTCGTCGGTCACTCCCGGGTAGCGCTCGGCCAGGTACATCTCGTGCGTCGTCTCGTCGAACCTGAGCACGCAGAGGTCGGTGACCACGGCCAGCGGGCCGCCGCGGCCGAAGCCCGCCTCACGGCGGTGCTGCCCGCCCTCGAGCCAGCCGGGGCTCGTGAGGTAGTCGAGCCGCTCCACGAACTTGCGCCGGCCGTGCTGCATGAAGACGATGAAGGCCGAGGCCAGCGAGGCGGCGTCGCAGGCGCCGCCGCTGCCCGAGAAGCGCACCGCCGGGTGCTCGTAGTCGCCGATGCAGGTCGAGTTCAGGTTGCCGTAGCGGTCGATCTGGGCGGCGCCGAGGAAGGCGATCGTGTGCAGGCGCGGACTCGCGATGTACGAGAAGGCCTCGATGATGCCGGCGTTGATGCAGGTGCCGTCCATCACGCGCGGGTCGGCGACCGCCAGGGGGATCTCATCCAGGGCCGGGTCGATCCCGCCCGTCTCGACGAAGACGACCGCGCGCGGCGCGTGGACGCGCTTCGCGCAGCCGGCCGCGAGCAGCGCGACGCCGGTGCCGGCGAACAGGATGTCGCCGTCTGAGACGAAGCGCCCGGCGGCGATCGCCATCATCTCGCGTGACGTGAACGGCTGGGCCGCGGCCCCTGCCA
>DATIYD010000139.1:0-13079 GCA_035517975.1 Thermoleophilia bacterium
GAGGAGGGCCGGCGTCGGCCGTCACCTGCTGCGGGCCGGGCGAGCGTCTCGCCCGCCCGGCCTCCGTCAGAACGATCGCACCGGGCGGACGAGGCAGGTGTCGCTCTTCGCGTGGCTGGACTCGCTGCCGTTGAAGAACAACTCCTGCCACGCGTCGTAGAAGTCGCCCTCCGAAGAGCTCCAGTAGTAGGGGGTGGGGGCCATCGGCGTCCAGCCGGTGGGCGACAGACCGTTGATGGTGCCGCTGCTCTGCCACAGCTCGTTGAGGTCGTCTCTGCTCGGCAGGTACCAGTCAGAGTAGCCTCCGCCCGTGTACGTCCGCACGAGACCGGCGGCGTAATTCGTGCCGGCGCCATACTTGCCGATGATCGCGGTCGTGTTCGCGGCGCCGGTGCCGACCGCCGTACTCGTCCCGGGGACGGATGTGTTCTGATTGGTGTTGCCATACGCCCAGACCGTGCCCGTGCCCTGGTCGGCGAGAGCCGCGATCAGACCGTGGCACTGACCGGGGATGTACCCCGTGTCCCCGGACTGGAAGAAGTAGGCGACGACGCCGCCGCCGTAGAGCGAGCCGATCGCGATCGCGGTCGCGTGGAACGTCACCGGTGAGCCGCTCAGGCTGCCGCTCGTGGCCGTCAGGGTGTTGGCGCCGACGATCGAGCCGAGGGTCCAGCTGCCGACGGTCGCGATGCCGCTCGCGGTGGTCGAGGCCGAGCCGCCGGTGAGCGTGCCGCTGCCGGTTCCGATCGCGAAGGTCACTCCGACCCCCGAGACGGCGTTGTTGCCGACGTCGGTCACGAGGACGCTCGGGGCGACGGCCACGGCGGCGCTCGGTGCGGCCACCTGGTTGTCGCCTGCGTTCAGGGCGATCTTGCTAGCCGCGCCTATATTCAGCGTGAAGGAACTGGAGGTCGCCGCCGTGAGTGAGGCCGGCGTGAAGGTCAGCGTGTAGCTGCCGATCGTGCCGGTTATCACCAGGTTCGTGAATGTCGCCGCGCCGCTCGCGTTGGTGGTCACGGTGGTCGTCCCGCTCAGCGTGCCGCTGCCCGAGCCGATCGTGGCCGCGATGCTTACCCCCGTGCTTGCGACGTTGTTGCCGCTCGAGTCCTGCAACTGTACGACCGGCGCACCGGTCAGTGCGAGGCCGTCGACGGCGCCGCTCGGCTGGGTGGTGAGCACGCCTCTCGTGGCCGCGCCGGCGCTCACTGTGACGATGCCGGTGTCGTCAGTGAGGCCGCCGACCACGGCGTGCACGGTAGCGGTGCCGACGAGGTGGCCGGTGAAGGTGCTCGAGGTGCCGCTGGCGGGGCTCAGGTCGCTGCCGGTGACCCCGCCCGTGGTGCCGGTCAGGCTCCAGGTGGCGCTCGGGTTGGCCACGTAGTTGTTGTAGGCGTCGCGCGTCACGGCGTAGCCGGTGAAGCTCGTGCCGGCGGTCACGGCCTTGGTGGTGATCGCCGTGCCCGAGCCGTTGGCGGCGGTCTCGATGTTGAGCTGAGTGGCGCTGCCGGCGCTCACCGCCACGGTCTGCGACCCGGTGATCGTGCCGGTCACCGTGTCGGTGCCGGTCACCGTCTGGGAGCCGGAGGTCTTCAAGGTGACGCCGTTGGTGAAGCTATGCACGCCGGCGTCGCTGCCCTGGAAAGCGTAGTTGCCGGGGAGCCCCGGGGCACCCGTGTCGGTGGAGGTGAAGTGCACCGTTCCGGTGTAGCCGGTGGCGGTGTTGCCGTAGGCGTCCTTGGCGGTCACGGTGAGGCTCTGGGCCGTGCCGGCCGTCTGTGCCGAGAGGCCGCTCAGGATGAGTGAGCTGGCGCCGGCCGGGGTGACCGTGACGATGCCCGACGTGCCGGTGCACGCGCCTATCCCTGAGGTGGCCGTGAAGGTGTGGTTGCCGGCGGTGCCGCCGAAGACCACCTGGCCGGCGAGGTCGGCAACACCGTTCGTGAAGTCGAGCGACCGGTCGAGCACATTGCCGCCGAGGGAGCCGAGGCCGCTGATCGTCCCGTTGTTCGGACTGACACTGATCGTGACGTGATCGATGCCGGCATCGAAGGCGGTGACCGTGTTGCCGTAGGCGTCCTCTGCCGTGACGGTGTTGGTTCCGGTGAAGGCCACGCCGGCGGTCTGGCCGCTGGCGATGCTAACGACGAACTTGGCCAAGGGGCCCGGCACGTAATTAACGGTCGCCTGCACCTGGGTCGCGCCGCCGCTCATTACCGGAGCGCCGTTCAATGTTGCCACGAAGACGCCGTTGCCCGTCGCCGTGGGGGCGGTCACGGTCCCAGAGTAGGTGCCGTCGCCGTTGTCGGTCACCGCGCCGATCGTGCCGGTGCCGGAAAGCTGCGTGATGGTGACGGTGTCGCCGCCGGTCGTCAGATCGTTGCCGTAGGCGTCCTTGACCTGCACCGTCAGGATCTGGGTGGCGCTGCCGTTGGCCGTCAGCGACGTGGTCATCGGAGTGAGGGTCGACTCGACAGCGTCGGCGGCCGCGTTGGCGACACTGATGGGACTGCCACTGATCGTGGTCACGAGACCGTCGCTGATCGTCAGCGAGACGCTGCCGTCCGCCTTGGTCAGGACCACATCCGGCGTTGCGACGCCGTCGACGAAATCGACTGAGGTGGGCGAGACCGTCCCGTCCCCGGTGCTCGCTGACAGGGTCGCCGGACCGGCGTAATCGGTCTTCACGTTCCCAAAGGCGTCGTAGGCGGTGATGGCGACGGCGAAGGGGGTGCCGGCCGTCTGCGCACCGCTGATCGCTCCGAAGCTGAAGTGGTCCAGTGGTCCGGGCGCGTAGTTCACGGTCACCTGTGCCTGGCTGGTCCCGCCGCTTTGCACGGGAATGCCGTTCAGCGTGGCCCCGAAGATGCCGCTGCCGGTGGCGGTCGGTGCCGTGACGATCGCCGAGTAGGTGCCGTCGCCGTTGTCGGTCACGCTACCGATCGTGCCGGTGCCCGTGAGCAACGTGACGTTCACCGCCGTGAGGCCGGCGTCCACGGGGTTGCCGTGCGCGTCGGTGATCGTCACGGTGATCGTGGTCGTGCTTGCGCCATCGGCGGTGACGGTGGTCGTGGTGGCCGCGAGGGTGGACGCGTCGGGGTCGGCCGGACCGGCCACGCCGGACGCGTTGAATGCGACGGGAGAGCCGGAGAGTCCGACGGCGGAAGCCGTCAGAGCGTTGGCGCCGGCCTTTGTGCCGAGCGTCCAGCCGCCGACGGTCGCCACGCCCGAGGCGTTGGTGACTGCGGTGGCCCCCGTCAGGGAGCCGCCGCCGGCGGTGACTGCGAACGTGACGCTCGCGCCGGCCACGGGGTGGCCCCAGGCGTCGGTCACAAGGACGCTGGGGGCGACAGCGACGGGCGTGCCCGTCGTCGCGGTCTGCGCGTCACCGCCGTTAAGGGCGATGTGCGTCGCCGGCGGGACGATCCTGATCTTGAAGCTCTTGCTCCACGAGCGTGCCTTGCGCGCCACGACGCCGCGGACCTTCCAGGTGAGGTTCGTGTAGGTGGGCAGCGATGTCGTGCTCTTCCACGATGGCTTCTTAATGCCGGTCTTTTTGAGAAGCTGCTTGCTGCCTTGGTAGACGCGCAGTTCATAGCTGGTCGCGTGCGCGACCTTGTTCCACTGAAACGTCGGTGTGCGCGTGGTGATTGTGCCCTGAGGAGCGTTGGGATCGACCTTGAAGGGCGAATTCGTGCTCCAGGCGCCGTATGTGCGACCGCTGACCCCGCGCACCTTCCACTTGAGAGCGACGTACAGCGGCAGCGCCTTCGTGCTCTTCCACGACAGCTTCTTCAGGCCGGTCTGCTTGACCAGCAGCTTGCTGCCTCTGTACACACGTACCTCGTAGCTGCTCGCCCCGGTCGCCTTGCTCCACGTGAAGGTGGGCATGATCGCCGTGACGGTGCCGTGCGGCGCGGTGGTGACGGGTTTTGCGGGGGTGGCGGCGTGTGCCGGCGCCACGCAGACGAAGCCGAAGAGCACGCCCAGCGCAACGAGCGCGACGGCCAGGCCCAGGCAGCGCGCGCCGAGCTCGAGCGGGCGGGATCGTTGGGCGGCGTTCAGGCGTTTGGCTACGGTCATGGCTCCCCCGGACGGTCGAGACGCGGGCGGCGGCTGGATCTTCAAGGTGCGGGCTCCCTCAAGATTCGTACGAAATCGGGATTCTTCGAGGTCAGGGGACTATTGGACTTCGCACGCCGGTTTCCTACTCTCTGACCCATAAAGGCGAAAACCCCCTCCGCGTCAGCCCACGGACACGGCCTCTATTGGACTTCGGTCCTCACTTTCCTACTCGGCACTCCTAGGACATCGGTAGATGGGATATTCGCCTAGAGGGGGTAAGGCGAGGGCGGCTCCGTCCGGCTGCCCCGTCAAGCCTCAAAACGTGGCCCGAAACGCGTCTCCTTCAGACGCGACGATCACCTTACGGGGGGCCAGACGAAGGCGCGACCGATGTCGAAGACGGCGGTGGAAGGATCGCTGCGATCGACCGTGCCGGTGACCACGATGGCGTCGCCGACAGGCACGTCGCCGGCCGGGAGGGTCGTCAGGACGCCGCCCTGCAGCGTGGAGATGACGCTCGCGGTGGTCGTCGCCAGCGTGAGCGTGCCGCCCACCATCGTCTGCACCGCGCGGGTGCCACGCGTCACGGTCAGGGTCACCGTGCCCCGGCCGGCGTCGACCGCGCCGACCTGTCCGAGGCAGGCGAACCAGCGGAGCTGCCCGACCGGCGCCACGTGTCTCACGACGACGAAGCTCGCGACGAACACAGGCTCGTCGGCGTTCGTGCGGTCGGCGCGGCCGCTGATGCAGACGCGGTCGCCGGCCGTGACCTGACCGATCGTCGTGGCGACGGCATGGTGGCCATTCACCACGAAGATCCTGGCCTGCGCCGGCAGCAGCATCGTGGCGCCGGTGCCCACCACATCGCGCAGCCCCACCGAGCCGCGCGCCACGTGGACGACCAAAGCGTTGGCCTGTAGATCGACCGACGAGACGCTGCCCAGACACAGAAAACGCGCCTGGAGACACGGCCTCCACAGGGCCGCGCGGGTGACGTCGCAAACGGCCGGGTCGGAGCCGGGTTCGATCGTCCCCTTGACGGCCATCATGTCGCCGACGGGAACGTCGGCCAGGGCGATCGGGGCCTTCGGCGACCTCGAGATCGCGGTCAGCACGCTGCCGCTGGTCACGGTCAGGCTCAGGCTCTGGCCGACCGAACCCTGCAGCGCGGTCGAGGCGCACTTGACGGTGATCGTGATCGTGCCGGCGGCCTCGTCGGTCGCCACGACCTTGCCCAGGCAGGTGAAGGCCTGGGCGGCGGGCGCGGGTGCGGCGAGCGCCCTGTCGGCCGGGCCCAGCACGATGGCCAGCACACAGCCGATCAGGAGCAATCTCCGCACGTGTCTCATGGGTACCTCCAGCGCGAGCTTTCGCAGCACAACGATCTCTGTCTCTGCTCTTATCGGATTCGGAGGGCCCCGAGATAACGTGCCGGCGCACGCTTCGCGTCGTCAACCCGGACACCGGAGCCGGCTGGGCGGCGAACGTCGTGTCAGCCCGCCGAGCCGTCCGGGCCGGCGGGCCGCCCGGCGTCGTGCCGCCTGGCGTCACGCCGGCTCTCGGCCGTGCCGCGCGCCGCGAGCAGGGCGAGCGCGGCCGCGATCAGCAGCATGCCGCCGGCCTCGACCGCGCTCGGCCGCTCGCCGAGTTGCAGCCAGGCGGCGAGCACGCCGATCGCGGGGATCGCCAGCGTGCCCAGGCCGGCCGTGCCCGCCGACAGCGTGCGCAGCGCGTACAGCCACAGGATCCAGGCCAGGACGTTGGCCAGGAGCACGGTGTAGGAGAGCCCGGCCACAAAGGCGGCAGTCCACTGCGGTCCGGCGCCGCCGACGATCAGCGCGACGACGATCAGCGGCAACGACCCGAAGACCATCTGCCAGGCCGTGAGCGACAGCACGTCGACCTCGTGCCGGCGCTGCATCAGCTTGACGACCAGGGCGCTCGCCGCCCAGGCGATGCCGCCGGCCACGGCGAGCACGCTGCTGCGCACGTCGTGCAGCGTCCACGGGGCGATCACGAGCACGAGCCCGGCCAGGGCGAGGCCGACCGCGAGCACCTGAGTACCGCGCAGCCGTTCCCCAAGAAAGGCACGAGCGAGGAGCAGCAGCCAGAACGGCATGGTGTAGGTGAGGACGGCGACCTTGCCGGCTCCGCCGCTGGACACTGCCCACACGGAGAGCCCGACGAAGGCGGTCGTCTGCAGCAGGCCGATCAGCAGGGTGAAGCCGAGCGGCGGGGGCCGCAGCGAGCGTCGCGCCACGAGCAGCACGATGAACAGGCAGGGCAGGCTCAGGCCGGCGCGCAGCGCCGCGAAGGCGAGTGGAGGGCAGTAGCCGAGCGCGACCTTGCTCGCCACCCAGCCGTAGCCCCACACCGGCGCGAGGATGGCCAGGGCAAGGACGCCGAGATCGCCACGGGCGGCCGGTCTCGCCGCGGGCTCTGCCTCACCGGGTGCTGCCACGCGCTCCTCTCGCGGACGGACCGCCAAGAATCGTGCGGTCGAACGTGCTCCTCTGCGCCGCAATCGTAGCCCATCGGTCGGGACTGTACCGCCGGAGTGCGACGCTTTGCCCCGCGCCGGACCGCCCCGCGCCAGAGGGCGGACCGTCGGGCCGGGCACGGGACTCGTCCTCGCGGGGGCGCACCTGCGTAAATCAAGAGCGCGAGGGTCGCTGCCGATAGCAGAGAACAGGGTCGCCGCGCCGCGGCGTCGGCAGTGGGGGAGGTCACCGGTGAAG
Source organism: Thermoleophilia bacterium (assembly GCA_035517975.1). Taxonomy (GTDB): domain Bacteria; phylum Actinomycetota; class Thermoleophilia; order UBA2241; family UBA2241; genus Bog-752. The sequence continues at coordinate 6,801 of DATIYD010000139.1, forward strand.
CCGTACACACGCCTGGTTGGTTGGAAGGGCCGCGCGGCCACGATCGCCGCCCTGGCCGCGATCGGCCTCGGGCTTGCCGTCGTGCCCGTCGCGCGTGCTTCGGTGTGGACGGCGAGCGGCGAGACCCGCGTGTTCCCCTCGACGGCGCCCACCACCAGTCAGACGATCGCCATGACCGCGGCCGGCAACGAGTACGTCGGCAAGATCATCGGGCTGCACGCCTCGGTGGCGCGTCACGTGACCGTCACCTGGGCCGACGGCAGCGATCCCCTCCTCACCGCCAACACCGTGCTCGACCAGGTGGCGTTCGTGCACATCAAGCGCGTGACCACCTACAGCGGCGCCAAGCCCGGCCTGTACCCCGACCCGCTGCTGCCGCGCCACTTCGGCCAGCTGCTGAACGCCCCGGCCCACAGCTCCTCGCTGTACGTCCTGTTCCACGTGCCCTACGGCACGCCCGCCGGCACCTATAGCGGCGGCCTGCACGTGGTGTACGGCACGGAGACGGTCGACATTCCCGTGAGCCTCCAGGTCTGGGACTTCGGCTGGAGCCGCCTGAGCGTGCGCACCGGCTTCATGGTGAAGATGCCCACGCTCCCCAACCCGCTCGCCACCTACACCATGCTCGAACAGCACGGCGTGAGCCCGATCATGCCCCACGCGGCACCGCGACCGCAGTCGAACGGCGAGATCAACGTGGCCGGCTATACGAGCGCGCTGCGGCCGTATCTCGACGCGAGCGGGCTCGACATGCCGACGGCTCGCCTGCCCTGGCTGAGCTGGTGCCCCGACTTCTCGTGGAGGTTCGCCGCGGGCAACTCGAAGCTGCTGAACTACCTGACCAACGTGTGCCGCGTCTACAAGGACAACGGCTGGCAGTCCAAGCTCGTCGCCTTCCCGGTCGACGAGCCGACCAGCCGCACAGCCGAGCTCAAGGCCCAGGCACTCGCCGTGACGGCTCACCGGGCGAGCGCCCGCGTCGGCTTTCGGGTGAAGTTCATGCTCACCGACGATCCCCGGCCCACGACTCTCGGGCCGCTGCTCCCCGCCAACAAGGAGCTCTACAACGACGTCGACATCTGGTGCACGCGCTACTACTACTTCTTCGGGCGGGTGCCGGTGCTGCGCGCCCTGCAGCGCAAGGGCAAGGAAGTGTGGTGGTACCCGTACTACAACTCGTCGGTCCGCCAGATGCCGAACTTCGTGATCGAGAAGTCGCTGGCCGACGAGCGGGTCTGGGGCTGGCTCATGTACCAGTGGAACGTCGACGGCATGCTCTACTGGGGCGTGAACCGCTGGGGCAACGCGCGCACCGGCGCCGGGTATCGCGACCCCTACAAGAACCCGCTGTCCTTCGAGTGGCCCGACGGACGCGTGGCCAACGGCGAGGCGAGCCTGATCTACCCGGGCTACTACCCGCGCTACGGTCTGAACGACAAGAGCGCGCCGGCCGTGTCGTCGCTCCGTCTCGAGGCGCTGCGCGACGGTTTCCAGGACCTCGAGTACTGCCGCATCGCCGCGGCCAAGGGGGTCAGCGCGACGCAGATCCATGCCATCGTCAAGGGCGTCACCACGTATCCCTACCCGATCAAGTACGGCCACATCTTCAAATTCCCGCTGTACGCGAAGTCGCCCTCTGTCTACCTTTCGGCCCGGGCGAAGCTCGCGCAGGCCATCGAAGCCGCGATCGCCGCGCAGACGGCCGCCGGCGACACAGTCCAGGCGGCGAGCAGCGAAGCTCCGAGCACGCAGGGCGGCTCCTGACAGACGCTCGAGTCTCGAGGCGCGGACGCCCGTAGGGGCGCCCGCGCCGCGAGCGACGACCCCACCGAGCGACGACCCCACCTCGAGCGATGACCCCGCACGGATCGTTCAGGGGTCGCCGAGCCTCCGGCGCTCGTGGCTCGTCCGCGAGTCCGACGGCTCGCTCAAGACCGCACGCACCTCGGCCGCGATCTGCAGGTCCTCGCGCGCCGCGATCACGAAGGTGCGCACGCGGGCACCGGGGGCCGTGATCTCGCGGTCGCCGGGCCTCCCGTCCGCACCTTCGTCGACGTCCACCCCCAGGAAGGCCAGACCCTCCGCCGCCCGTCGCCTGACGGGGGCCGAGTTCTCGCCGACGCCGCCGGTGAAGGCCAGGACGTCGAGTCCGCCCAGAGCGGCCGCCATGGCGGCCACGGCGGCGCGCAGACGGTGCAGGTAGACCGCGGCGGCCAGGGTTGCCTCGGCGTCGCCCCGCTGCTCGGCTGCGAGCACGGCCCGCATGTCGGCCGTGCCGGCCAGACCGAGCAGGCCGCCGCGGTACTCGAGGGCGGCGGCCAGCTCGGCCGGCGGCATGCCGACGTGCTCCTCGAGCCACAGCACGAGGCCGGGGTCGACGCTGCCCGAGCGCGTCGCCATCACGAGTCCGTCGAGCGGCGTGAAGCCCATGGTGGTGTCGACCGAGCGACCGTCGAGCACGGCCGCGAGCGAAGCCCCCGCGCCGAGATGGCAGCTCACGAGGCGCAGGCCCGCGGGCGCGGGCGCGACGAGGTCGGCGACGCGGCGGGCCACGTAGCTGTGCGAGAGGCCGTGAAAGCCGAAGCGGCGCAGGTCCCAGCGCTTGCGCCACTCGACGGGCAAGGCGTAGGTGGCCGCCGCCGCCGGCATGCCGGCGTGGAAGGCGGTGTCGAAGCACGCGACCGCCGGCACGCCGGGCAGGGCGGCGCCCACCGCCGCCAGGGCCGCGAGCGACTTGGGCTGGTGCAGCGGGGCGAGGTCGCTGAGCGCCTCGAGCCGGCGGATCACCGGTCCACTCACGCGGACCGGTCCCAGGAACCGGGTGCCGCCGTGGACGATGCGATGACCCACCGCGTCGACGGCGCCGAAGCCCTCCAGCGCCGAGCGCACGGACTCGCCGTCGGCCACGCCGCGCGGAGCCGGCAGGTCGGCCGCACCGACGAGCCGGTCGGCGGGGTCGAGCAGCCTCAGCTTCAAGCTGCTCGACCCCGCGTTGACCACGAGCACGCGTGCCGCGGAGCCCCTCTCGCCGGTCGGGGCGGCGTGGTCGCCCGAAGCGCTCGCGGTACCGTCCGTCCCGCTCAGGAGGGCCACGTCCAGTCGCGGATCTCGGGATCGTCCTCGCCGTGGTCGCGCGTGTAGGCGCGGGCCAGCAGGCGCCGGTCGGCCATGTACTGCCGCAGACGGCCGGCGCGAGCGGCCAGGCCGGGCACCCGATCGATCACGTCCATGACCAGGTGGAAGCGGTCGAGGTCGTTCAGCATCACCATGTCGAACGGCGTCGTGGTCGTGCCCTCCTCCTTGTAGCCGCGCACGTGGAGCTGGTCGTGGTTCGTGCGCCGGTAGGTGAGGCGGTGGATCAGCCAGGGGTAGCCGTGAAAGGCGAAGATGATCGGCCGGTCGGGCGTGAAGATCGAGTCGAACTCCGGGTCGCTCAGGCCGTGGGGGTGCTCGCGGGCCGGCTGCAGGCGCATGAGGTCGATGACGTTCACGACGCGCACCTTCAGGTCGGGCAGGTTCTGGCGCAGGATCGCGGCCGCCGCCAGGGTCTCCACGGTGGGCACGTCGCCGCAGCAGGCCAGCACGACGTCGGGCTCGCCGACGTCGTCGGTGCCGGCCCACTCCCAGATGCCGATGCCGCGGGCGCAGTGCAGCAGGGCCTGGTCCATGGTGAGCCATTGTGGCTGGGGCTGCTTGCCGGCCACGATCACGTTGACGTAGTTGTGCGAGCGAAGGCAGTGGTCGACCGTGCTGAGGAGGGTGTTCGCGTCGGGCGGCAGATAGACGCGGATGACCTCGGCCTTCTTGTTGACGACGTGGTCGATGAAGCCCGGGTCCTGGTGGGAGAAGCCGTTGTGGTCCTGACGCCAGACGTGCGAGCTGAGCAGGTAGGTGAGCGAGGCGATCGGCCGCCGCCAGGGGATCGCGCGGCTGGCCTTCAGCCACTTGGCGTGCTGGTTGAACATGGCGTCGACGATGTGGATGAAGGCCTCGTAGCTGGTGAACAGGCCGTGGCGGCCGGTGAGCAGGTAGCCCTCGAGCCAGCCCTGACAGAGATGCTCCGAGAGCACCTCGAGCACGCGGCCGTCGGGGGCGAGGTGGTCGTCGGTCGGCAGGATCGGCTCCTCGAAGACGCGGTCGGTGACCTCGAACACCGCCTGCAGGCGGTTCGAGGCGGTCTCATCGGGCCCGAACAGACGGAAGCTGGTGCGGTTTGCGTCGATCACGTCGCGCACGAAGGCGCCCGCCACCTTCGTCGCTTCCGCGACCGGCGCCCCCGGGCGTGGCACCTCGACCGCGTAGTCGCGAAAGTCGGGCAGCGTGAGGTCGCGCAGCAGGCGGCCGCCGTTGGCGTGCGGGTTCGCGCTCATGCGCCGGTATGCCTTGGGGGCCAGACGGCGCAGTTCGGCAGCCAGGGCGCCGCCGTCGTCGAAGAGCTCCTCGGGCCGGTAGCCGCGCAGCCAGGTCTCGAGTTGGGCGAGGTGCTCCGGGTTGGTGCGCACCGCGTCGAGCGGCACCTGATGGGAACGGAACGTGCCCTCGACCGGCTGTCCGTCGACGATCCTGGGCCCCGTCCAGCCCTTCGGTGTGCGCAGCACGAGCATGGGCCAGGCCGGCGGGCGATCGCGACGCTCGCCGTCGCGGGCGGCCCGCTGGATCCCCTGGATCTCCTCGACGATCTGGTCGAGCACCTCGGCCATGCGCCGGTGCGTGGGTTCGGGCTCGTCGCCCTCGACGAACCAGGGATGATAGCCGTAGCCCTCGAAGAGCTTCGTGAGCTCGGCGTCGCTCATGCGTGCGAGCACCGTCGCGCTCGCGATCTTGTAGCCGTTCAGGTGGAGGATGGGCAGCACGGCGCCGTCGCGCGCCGGTTCCAGGAACTTGTTCGAGTGCCAGCTCGCCGCCAGCGGCCCCGTCTCCGCCTCGCCGTCGCCGACCACGCAGGCGACCAGCAGATCGGGATTGTCGAAGGCCGCGCCGAAGGCGTGGGCGAGCGAGTAGCCGAGCTCGCCGCCCTCGTGGATGGAGCCGGGCGTCTCGGGGGCCACGTGGCTCGGGATGCCGCCCGGAAACGAGAACTGGCGAAAGAGCCGGCGCAGGCCTTCCACGTCTTCTCCGACGTTGGGATAGACCTCCGAGTAGGTCCCCTCGAGGTAGGCGTTGGCTACCATGGCCGGGCCGCCGTGCCCCGGACCGCAGATGTAGATCGCGTTCAGGTCCCAGTTGCGGATCACACGGTTCAGGTGCACGTAGATGAAGTTGAGGCCGGGCGAGGTGCCCCAGTGGCCGAGCAGGCGCGGTTTCACGTGCTCGGCCCGCAGCGGCTCGCGCAGCAGCGGGTTGTCGAGCAGGTAGATCTGTCCGACGGACAGGTAGTTGGCCGCCCGCCAGTAGGCGTCCATGCCGGCGAGCTCGTCGGCGCTCAGGCGAGCCGCGCGCGGCGGCGCGGCCCCGGGGTCTCGCTGTGCGTCCATCGGGGGGTCATCTCCGGTCGCGCGGCGATTCCAAACCGTGCCGGCCGGCGCGGCCGGCGACCGGTGTCCAGAGGCGGCGCCGGGCCAGGAGCTGTGAGGCGGCTGCAGCCGGCTCCGTCTCACTGTCCGGCCGTGCTCACCGCACGCACGGCGAGGCTCGGATCGGCGAATCCTGCGGCGCGGGAGGGGGGTTTAGAGCGAATCGACTGCCTATACGCTGAAAAGTGACGAAGTCGGGAAAGTGATTCGTCGGAAGCTCGGTATCGCGATTCGTTGCCGCCGATCGAGAAGGAGGTGCGTGCTGCGATGGCCGAAGTGAGTTTCGACGACGTCAGCAAGGTCTACGCTGACGGAACGAGGGCGGTCGACGGCATGACGCTCGCCGTCGAGGACGGCGAGTTCATGGTACTCGTCGGGCCTTCGGGCTGTGGCAAGACGACGGCACTGCGTATGGTCGCCGGCCTCGAGGATATCTCGGCCGGCGTCGTTCGTATCGGGGATCGGGTCGTGAACAACGTGCCGTCGCGCGATCGCGACATCGCCATGGTCTTTCAAAGCTACGCCCTCTACCCGCACCTCAACGTCTACGACAACATCGCCTTCGGCCTCAAGCTCCAGAAGCGCCCGAAGGCCGAGATCGACGTCGCCGTCCACAAGGCCGCGGGGATCCTCGGGCTCGAGGAGTACCTGGGCCGCAAGCCGCGGGCGCTTTCGGGCGGTCAGCGGCAACGGGTCGCCATGGGGCGCGCGATCGTTCGTGAACCGCGCGCCTTTCTCATGGACGAGCCCCTGTCGAACCTCGACG
>DATIYD010000140.1:0-4406 GCA_035517975.1 Thermoleophilia bacterium
GCCGGCTCCGCCCGCCCTCGTTTGCGTCCGATCTCTCCTCTGTCTTCCTCTTCATACGATAGAGTACAGACCGCGTGGGGCCCTCCGCCTGGCTCATGCTGCGCCGCGAGCGGTCGCGCGTCCGGCCGTGTCACCGCGACGTCAGGAGTGCCGCATGAGCGACTTCGAGCTGCCGTACCGCCTGCCGCAATCGTGCGTGCGTATCGCCGGTACGCGAACCTTCGTCCACGACGCCGTCCTCGGTCGCGACGACACCTCCGCCCAGGCGACGGTCGCGCTCGACGTGATCGCCGGTCACGAGCCGGCCGAGCTGCGCATCGCCGAGGGCCTGCTGGACGACACGAACGTGACCTTCGAGTGGACCGACGACGGCCGCCTGGTCACGAGCGCGGTCGCGCTCACGGGCCGGGCCGGCACGGTGGCCGCCGGGGCCCTGAGCGCCGGCGCCTCGCTCGCCGGCGTGCTGCTGGGCAGTCCCGCGATGGCGCTCTCGTGCGCCGGCGCCGAGGCGGCGACGGCGCACCGCCTGGCGAGCTCGAACGACGGGGCGCGGGCGGTCGCACCCGGCCCGGCGCCGGCGACGGCCGTCGGCGCCGCCGCCGGGCCGAGGCCCGTCGCCGCCGACCCCGCGAGCGCCGAGCGCGAGGCCGTCGGTGCGGCGTACCGCGCGGCCCATCCCCACGAGGGCGCGGCGCTCGACGCCTGCGCCGCGCTCGTGCCGGAGCTCGTGGCCGGGCTGACCGACGCCCTGCGCGCCGTGCCGGTCGCCGGCGCCGACAAGGAGCGCACCGAAGCTCTGGCCGCGGTGCACGCGCTCGAGAGCTCGATCGCGGCGGCGCGCAGCCAGGCCGGCGCCCTCGACGAGCACTTCCGGGCGTGGCGCGCGACGACGCTCGTCACCAGGCTCGAGCACTACGAGTTCCTCCTCGAGCTCGACACGCTGGTCGCGGCCCGGACATCGCCCGTTCTCGAGAACGGCCGGCTCCGCTCGGCGGGCGCCGGCAGCGACGAGCAGGCCGCCGCCCTGGCTGCGGTGCAGGCCGCCTTCGAGGCGCTGGGTGTGGTCGTGGTCGTCGACGACGAGCCCGGCTTCAGCGGCCCCACGGCCCCCGCCGCTCCCGCCGCGCCTGCTCCCTCGCCGCCCGGCCAGAACGAGCTCCTCGTGCGCCTGCCGCGGCGGGTGCGTCTGACGGCCTACGAGCTCGACGGCGGCGTGCTCGTGCAGCGCTCGTCGAACCCGGCGCTCGTCATGGACAGGCGCTGCCCTCGGGTGACCGTGCGCTTGGCCAAGACGCTGTTCGGCAAGCGTACGCTCAAGCTCGGTTTCTCGGCGGGCAGCGCCCTGCAGTCGCTGCACGTCGCGGCGACCTCCGAGGCCGCCGGCCTGGCCGAGGCCGCCGACGCCCTGCCCAACGCCGTCGCCCTCGGCCTCGACCGCTCGCGCCGCATCGTCGGCCGGGTGGCCGCGCTGCGCGGCGCCGAGCTCGACCAGCGCCTCGCGGTGCTGACCAGGCAGCTCCAGCTCAAGCGCCAGGAGATCGCGCAGGCCGGGCTGCTGGCCACCGAGGGTTCCTACGGCGAGCTCGCCGCGCTCAAGCGTCAGGTCGAGCTGCTGCAGCAGCGCAAGGAGCTGCTCGCCCTCGAGGCCGACCTCGGCGTCGCCGCGCCGACTGCTGCTGCCACCGACGCCGCCACCGCACCCGACCCGGCCATCTGAACGCAAAGGACCGACACCATGCCCGAACCGGCCTTCAAGCTCGGCAAGCTGCCCAGGCGCGACGACGACCGCACCCTGCGACTGGCCACCTACCTCACGCCGGCGGCGCCTACCCCGCCGCCGGCCGTCGACTACGGCGCGGCCGTGGCCGAGTGGGGCATGCTCGGCAACGACAGGGTCGGCGACTGCGCGATCGCCGGGCAGGCGCACGCCGACATGCTGTGGGCGGCCAACGCCGAGCACGTGCAGCTTCCCATCACGACCGCCATGGTGCTGCGCGCCTATTCGGCCATCACCGGCTACGACCCGCACGCCGACGGCCCCGGCGGCAATCCGACCGACCGTGGCACGGTGCTGCTCGACGCCCTCACCTACTGGCGCAAGCGCGGCATCGATCGCCAGACGATCACGGCCTTCGTCGAGGTCGACACCCACTCGGTCGAGCACGCCAAGCTGGCCATCGATCTCTTCGGCTGCCTGTACGTCGGCGTCGAGCTGCCCGACGCGGTGCTGCCCGCGGGTCCCGGTGAGCTGCCACCCTGGACGGTGACCCCCGACGGCACCCGCCACCGTGCGCCCAACCCGCACAACGGGCACTGCGTGGCGTACGCCGGGTACGATGCCGGCGGGCCGACGGTGGTCACCTGGGGCACGACCGTGAAGGCCTCGTGGGAGTTCCACGAAGCCTACTGCGACGAGCTCTACGCGATGCTCTCGCCGGCCTGGCTGCGGCACGACCCGCCGGGCATCGACGTGGCCACCCTGACGGCCGACCTCGAGCTGGTGGCGGTGGGCTGAGGCGAGCGATGCGGCCGGCGGACGCGGCGATGCCCGACCGGCCGCGAGGAGGATGTCATGACCGAGCCACGCGAGATCGCCGACAGGGCCGACGAGGTCGTGCCCGGCGTGTACCACTGGCGTATCCACAACAGCAACATCGGCGGCTCGATCTCGAGCTCGCAGGCCGTGGTCGACGGCGAGACCTGCGTGCTCATCGATCCCGTGCGCCTGGCCGACGACGCCCTGGCCGAGCTGCCCCGGCCCGCCGCCGTGCTGCTCACGGCGCGCTGTCACCAGCGCGCCGCCTGGCGCTACCGCCGCGAGCTCGGCGCCGAGGTCTGGCTGCCGGCCGACGCGGCCGCCGCCGACGAGGAGCCCGACCGCCGGTACGGCGAAGGCGACACTCTCCCGGGTGGGCTTCTCGCGCTGCGCACCCCGGGGCCGGAGTGGCCCCACTACTCGTTCCTGCGCGCCGCCGCGCCCGGCGTGCTCTTCTGCTCCGACCTGATCGGGCACGACGGCCACGGGACCCTGCGCTTCATCCCCTTCGAGTACCACGAGGATCCGCCCGAGACGCGGCGCAGCGTGGAGCGGCTGCTCGACCTGCCCTTTGCCGTGCTGTGCCTCGATCACGGCGCGCCGCTCACCGACGATCCCAAAGCGGCCATCCGCACGCTGCTCGCCACGACCTAGACGAGGTCCGCGGCGCGCCTGGCTCGTCGCCTCCGGGGCGCCGGCACGCGCGTTTGCCACCGGTCGCGCACGGCGACAACTGAGTGACGACCTGACGGTCGACGACCCGCGGGCGACCTGTCGCCGGCGGGTCGTCGGCGTCTCAGGAAAGGAGAGCCACGAGCACCCGAAAGCTCAACGAGCCCGCACCGGCACCGGCCGTGACCGGCGTCCGGACGCTGGCCTGCGACCTCGACAACGTCATCATGACCGTCGGTCTGTCGAAGATCTTCCCGGGCGACGTCCACGCTGTCGAGGCGCTCGACCTGCGGATCGCGGCCGGCGAGATCTTCGGGCTGCTCGGCCCCAACGGGGCCGGCAAGACGACCACCGTCGGCATGCTCTCGACGCGCGTCGTGCCGACCGCCGGTCAGGCCTGTGTGGGTGGCGTCGACGTGGTCGCCGAGCCGGCCCTGGCCAAGCAGGCGATCGGTGTCGTCGCGCAGACCAATACGCTCGATCGCAGCCTCACCGTGTGGGAGAACCTCTACTACCACTGCCGTTACTTCGGTCTCGACAAGGGGGCGGCGCGCGCCCGGGCCGACGGACTGCTCGAGCAGTTCCACCTGAGCGATCGCGCCAAGGCCAACGTTTACGCGCTCTCGGGCGGCATGGCGCAGCGTCTCATGATCGCGCGCGGCATCGCCCACAACCCCCACATCCTGTTCCTCGACGAGCCGACTGCCGGACTCGACCCGCAGAGCCGCCTGGCCCTCTGGGAGATCCTCCACGACCTGCACGGCGAGGGCCTGACCGTGCTGCTCACGACCCACTACATGGAAGAGGCCGACCAGCTCTGCGACCGCGTGGCGATCATGGACCACGGCCGCATCCTCGCCCTCGACACGCCGCGCGGGCTCAAGGCCTCGGTCGGCGCCGACACGATCGTGCGCGTCACGACGACCGGCGACCCGGCCGGGCTTGCCACCGCGCTCACTGCCGGGCTCGGCGACGGTGCCCGGGCCGAGAGCGGCGACGGCGTGGTCACGCTGTTCCTCAAAGGCGGCGATGGCGTGGTGCCGCGCATCGTGGCGCACGCCGAGTCGGGCGGTTTTCCCATCACCGACCTGTCGGTCCACGAGCCGACACTGGAGACGGTGTTCATCACCCTGACCGGCAAGGAGCTGCGCGAATGAGCGTCATCGCAAGTCCCGAGACGCGGCGCGCGATGGGCTTT
>DATIYD010000141.1:0-3204 GCA_035517975.1 Thermoleophilia bacterium
GCCGGCGGCGTGGTCGTCAACGACGACAGCCTGGCGCTCGATCTGATCGCCAAGGTCGGCGCCGGTGGTACCTACCTCGCCGAGAAGCACACCCGCCGGCACATGAAGGAGATCTGGCGGCCGACGGTGTGGGACCGCAGCCCCTACGACGCCTGGCTCGCCGGCGGCAAGGCCGGGGCCCTCGAGAAGGCGACCGAGATCGCCGACGACATCCTCGCGAACTACCGCTCCGAGCCGCTGCCCGACGAGGTGGCCGCCGAGCTCTCCCGCATCGTGGCCCGCGCCGACGCCGAACTGGCTGCGCCGTGAGCGACGCCCGCATCGCCGAAACGAGGAGTCATGACTGATCCCGGAACAGGGCCGGCCACCGACGCGACACCGGTGCGCCACGCGCCGCTCGCGGCCGCCGAGGTGGTCCGGCTGCACGAAGCCGCCCTCGAGCTCCTCGCCACGCGGGGCGCGCCGCTCGGCGGCGAGGCGACGCTCGCGCTGCTCGCCGCCGCCGGCGCCGGCGCAGATCCGGCCACCGGCCGCCTACGACTGCCGGTCGAGCTCGTACGCCGCGGCCTGGCCACGGCGCCGGCCTCGTTCGTGCTGCCCGGCCGCACCGCCGATCGCGACGTGACGGTGGGCGGCGGCCGCGGCGGCCTGATGGCCGCCACGGCCGCCGCCCCCGACATGGCCGCGGCCGCGCTGCTGGCCGACGCCCTGCCCGAGGTCGCCGCGGTCGGCGTGCCCACGCGCCGCTTGGCCGAGCTTGCCGGCGCCCTCGAGGCGACCGCCAAGCCGGTGCTCGTCTGCGGCGTCCTGAGCGCCGCCCAGGCCGACCTGGTGATCGCCGTCGCGGCGGCGCTGGGCGGTCGTGACGGCGAGTCTCGGGCGCCGCTCGGTGTCGTCGTCCACAGCGCCGAGCAGACCGATCTCGACCCGCTGCTCGCCTGCGCCCGCGCCGGTCTGCCCTGCGGCTTCTTCGCACCGCCCCTGCTCGACGGCGCCCCGGCCGACCGCGCCGAGGCCCTCGTCGCGCTCCACGCCGCCGCCCTCGCTGCCTGCGCCGCCGCGCAGCTCGCCGCGTCCGGCGCGCCCTATCTCGTGCCGGCGCTGCCCATCGCCGTCGAGGAGCAGGTCCCCGGCTTCGGCCTGGGGCCGGCGGGGGTCGCGACCTTCACCCAGCTCGCTCAGCTCGCGGCCCACGCCGGTCTGCCCATCGCCGCGGGCTTTCCGCCGACCCGGCCGGCAGCCGACGAGTGGCTGGCCGCTGCCGACGGCACCGCGTTCGCCCTGGCGGCGGCGCTCAGTGGCGCCGCCCTCGTGGCCGCCGCCGGCCACACCGACGGCGGCGGCGCCTACTCGCCCGCCCAGCTCGCGCTCGACGCCGAGACCTGGTCGAACGTGGCCGCGGTCGCCGCCGGTATCACGGTCGATGACGAGAGCATCGCGCTCGACACGATCGCGGCCGTGGGCATCGGCGGCAACGCCCTGGGCCAGCGGCACACGCGACGCCACATGAGCGACGTCTGGCGGCCGCGGCTCTTCGACCGCAGCGCCTTCGAAGCCTGGCAGCGCGACGGCAAGCCGGGCGCGCCCGGCCGGGCGGCCGAGCTGGCCGAGGCCGTCTGCGCCGGCCACGACGTGCCGCCCATCGACGTCGAGAAGCGCGCGACGCTTCGGCGTATCATCGCAACTGCGGGACTCTGATCTGACGCGACCAGACCTTCGGAGGCGCGGCGCCCGCGAGGCGCCGGGCGCCGGCCGGCCGGCACTCGCCCAAGGCGGGACCGGCACCAGGACAAGTGGCTAACGTGCGGATCGCCGGGGGGCGCCGCAAGGAGGAGACGAGATGAGCCTACAGACCGAAGCGCGGCACTGGAAACAGATCGACCGCTTCAAGGACGTGTCCGAAAGCGACTGGAACGACTATCACTGGCAGCTCGCCAACCGGCTGACCACCGTCGCCGACTTCGAGCAGGTGCTCGACTTCACGCCCGGGCAGCGTGCCGACCTCGAGGCCTGCATGGGCAAGTTCCGCGTGTCGGTCACGCCCTACTACGCCTCGCTCATGGATCCCGACGACCCTCACTGCCCCGTGCGCATGCAGGGCGTCCCCACCCCGGCCGAGCTCGTCGTGCATCCCGAGGAGGCCAAGGACGCCCTTCAGGAGGACTTTGACTCCCCCGTGCCCCACATCACGCACCGTTACCCCGACCGCGTGCTGTTCACGGTCACCGAGATGTGCTCCATGTACTGCCGGCACTGCACCCGTCGGCGCCACGTGGGCAGTCACGAGCAGGCCGTCCCCCAGGCCGAGATCGACCGCGCGATCACCTACATCGAGCGGTCCCCCGAGGTGCGCGACGTGCTGCTGTCGGGCGGCGACCCGCTCGTGCTCTCCGACGACAAGCTCGAGAAGATCATCGCGCGCGTGCGCGCCATCGACCACGTCGAGATCGTGCGGATCGGCTCGCGCGTGCCGGTCGTCTGCCCGCAGCGCGTCACCCCCGAGCTCTGCGCGATGCTCAAGAAGTACCACCCGCTCTTCCTGAACACCCATTTCAACCACCCGAAGGAGTTCACTGAGGACTCGATCAGGGCGTGCGCGATGCTGGCCGACGCGGGCATCCCGCTCGGCAACCAGACGGTGCTCATGCGCGGTGTCAACGACTGCGCCAACGTCATGAAGCGCCTCGTCCACAAGCTCCTCATGGCGCGGGTCAAGCCCTACTACTTCTACCAGTGCGACCTGGCCGAAGGCACCGCGCACTTCCGCACGAGCGTGGCGAAGGGCATCGAGATCGCCGAGAGCCTGCGCGGCCATACGACCGGGCTCGCGGTGCCGACCTACATCATCGACGCCATCGGCGGCGGTGGGAAGACGCCGGTGATGCCGCAGTACATGATCAGCCAGGCGCCCGGTCAGGTGATCCTGCGCAACTACGAGGGCGTGGTGAGCAAGTACACCGAGCCCGATGACTATGTCGAGGGCGAGTGTCGCTGCCCCGACTGCGAGGCCGAGCGGCAGCGCACCGGCGTCGCCGGCATGTTCGACGACCACGGCCCGACGCTCTCCGAGGTCTGGGACGCCCGCATGGAGAAGGTCGCCGTGCGCAAGGCGCGCATGGAGGATTGAGCGGAGCGACGCTGCTCCGGTCCCGGACGGTATCGTCGCAAGCAACGGCGCGGGCGGGCGGCGGCCGCAAGGCCGCC
>DATIYD010000142.1:0-12644 GCA_035517975.1 Thermoleophilia bacterium
TGAAACGGTCGCGATGAAGGTCGCCGTGGTCGACATGGGCACGAACTCGGTGCGCCTGCTCCTTGCCGCCGTCGACGGCGGACGGGTGCGCGACGTGGAGCGGCTGACGACGGTCACGCGGCTGGGTGCCGGCGTCGACAAGCGGCGACGACTCGACGCCGCGGCCGTGGCGCGGACGCGCGCCTGCCTGGCCGGCTACGCCACGCGCATCGCGACCTTCGCCCCCGACGACGGCCTGCTCGCGGCTACCAGCGTGCTCCGCGACGCCCGAGACGGCCCCGAGTTCCTGGCCGCCGCGGCCGCCGGGCTCGGCCTGCCGGCGCGCGTGCTGAGCGGCGAGGAGGAGGCCGCGCTCTCGTTCGCCGGCGCGCTGAGCGGCTGTGAGGGGACCGTGGAGGAGGCGGCTGCCGCCCGAGAGTCGCTCACTGTCGCCGCGTCCCCGGATCCGCGGCCCGCGACCGTGGTCATCGACATCGGCGGCGGCAGCGTGGAGCTGGCCGTCGGCAGGCGTCGGGCCGAGCGGGCAAACCCCGACGCGCCGGAGTTCGTCTGCAGCCTCGACCTCGGCGTCGTGCGCCTCACCGAGCGCTTCTTCACGAGCGATCCGCCCGACGACGGCCAGTGGCGGACTGCGCGTGACTTCGTGCGCGCCGCCCTGACCGAGGCGGTGCCGGCGGAGCTGCGCGGTTCGGTGGGGGAGGCGATCGGCCTGGCCGGCACCTTCACCACGCTCGTCGCCCACAAGCTCGCGCTGCGCACCTACGATCGCGCCACGGTCCACGGCCACGTCCTGACGAGCGCCGACCTGGCGGCCGCACGAGCCGAGTTCCTTGCCCTGACGAGCGCGGAGCGCGGCCTTCTTGCCGGCATCCAGCCCGGCAGGGAGGACGTGATCCTCGCGGGCGTGCTGCTGGCGCGCGAGATCTGCCGTCTGTTCGCCCTCGACACGGTGCGGGTGAGTGAGGCCGACCTGCTCGACGGCATCGCGCTCTCGCTCGGCGCGAGCTAGCGGACGCTCACCGCTCTGTCGCAGAGCTCTCGGCGCGGCTTCCGTTCGCACCCTCGTTGACGTTTGCCCGGCCGCGAGTGCGGCTGGTCGTCTGGCAGCTTGACGGGTGGGCAGGCTGGGTATTGACTACAACGTGATCATCCCCAGCGGGCTAAGGCCTTCTGGGCCCCCCGGGGTTGCGATCCCGGGGGTTTCTTCTTTCTGGGGGTCCGGTGGCCAAGCGCGTCTGCTTCATCGTCGACGGCTTCAACCTGTACCACTCGCTCAAAGAGGTCGAGCACCAGCAGGGCTGTTCCTGCCACTGGCTCGATCTGCCTGGGCTGTGCAGCTCGTATCTGTCGCTGATCGGCGGAGGCGCGATCCTGGGCGGCGTCTACTACTTCTCAGCGCTCGCTACACATCGGTCGTCGGGCACCGTTGCCCGCCACCAGATCTTCATCGAGGCGCTTGAGGCCAGGGGCGTCACGGTCGGGCTGGGCAACTTCAAGGCGAAGGACCTCTACCAGACCTGCCCGGCCTGCGGGTGCCACGTACACTTCACGCGGCACGAGGAGAAAGAGACCGATGTGAACATCGCGGTGAAGCTCGTCGAGGTGGTCGCCGACGGTAGTTGCGACGCCGTGATGGTCGTCACCGGCGATACCGACCTCGTGCCGGCCGTCGCCGCAGCACGACGCCTTCAGCCGCATGTCGACGTCTGCATGCTCTTCCCGGCGGGGCGGGCGAACCGCGCCTTCGACGGGGTGGCCACGGGTGTCTTCAAGATCGCGGGCAAGCAGTATGCAAAGCACCAGCTTCCCGACCCGGTCGTTGCTCCCGACGGACGGCTCATCCGCAAGCCGAAAGGCTGGTAGCCTGACGGCCCCCGTAGTCCTGCGGAGCCGCCGACGTATACTTGTCCCCGCCGGAGCCGGAGTGGCGGAACGGTAGACGCCGGCGACTTAAAATCGCCCGGGCCAGCGCCCGTGTGGGTTCGACTCCCACCTCCGGCACCAGTCTCGGCCCCTGATACACTGCCCTCGCCATGACCTTCTTCGTGCTCGTCGCCGTCGCCGTGATCGTCGGTATCCTGGGCAGCCTGCTCGGGGTCGGCGGCGGCATCCTGATCGTCCCGATCCTCACGCTCTTTCTCGACGTGCCGGTGAAGAACGCGGTCGGCACGAGCCTCGTCTGCGTGGTCGTCACCTCGTCGGCTTCGCAACTCGTCTACGTCGCCCGTGGCCTCACCAACAGCCGGTTGGGCATGACGCTCGAGGTGGCCACGACGCTGGGCGCTCTGGTCGGCGGCGTGACCGCCATCCTCGTGAGCGGACGCGCGATCTTCGGAGTCTTCGCGGCCGTCCTCGTCTACGTGCTGATCAGCATGGAGCGCAAGCCGGCCGAGCCCCTGCCGGCTTCGCCCGGCTCAGCGCTGGCCGGCTCCTTCCCCGATCCCGACACTGGCCGCACCATCACCTACGGCGTCGATCACCTGTCGGCCGGCCTGGCCCTGAGCTTCGTCGCGGGCAACGTCTCGGGACTGCTCGGAGTCGGCGGTGGCGCCATCAAGGTGCCGGTCATGGCCCTGCTCATGCGTGTGCCGCTACGCGCGGCGATCGCCACGAGCAACCTCATGATCGGCGTCACGGCGGCCACCGGCGCGCTGCTGTTCTTCGGTCGCGGCCTGATCGAGCCGCGCTACGCCGTGCCCACCGCCCTTGGCATCGTGATCGGGGCACAGCTCGGACCACGCCTCTCGAGTCGGGTGAGCACCGGCGTGCTGCGCCGCGTGTTCGAGGTCCTGCTCGCCGTGCTGGCCGTGCAGATGGCCCTGAAGGCCGTCGGGATCTGACGTGGACGACCGCGACCACGCGCGGCAGGACGGGGTCCCCGGCGAAGGCCAGGCCGGCCGGCAGGGCGACGGCGAGCGGCGCCGGGCCAACGTCGACGTCGTGATCCACCACACTCTGGCCGCCGGCGTGGCGG
The DNA here is from genome assembly GCA_035517975.1 of Thermoleophilia bacterium. Lineage (GTDB taxonomy): Bacteria > Actinomycetota > Thermoleophilia > UBA2241 > UBA2241 > Bog-752. Next base: position 2,975 of record DATIYD010000142.1, read on the forward strand.
TCGGCTTCGTCTTGCTCGTGGCCGGGCTCGCGCTTACCGTCGCGGGCAGGGGCGGGCTGGCCACCTTCAGCCTCAAGGCGCCGGCGGCCTGGCGGGCCGCCCTGCACCTGCGCGCCGCCGGCTTCTACTCGCTGGGCCTGCTCGTCCTCATCCTCACGCCGTTCGTCCGCGTGATGGGCTCGATCGTGGCCTTCGCGGCGGCGCGTGACTGGCGCTTCGTGGCGGTCACCTGCGCGGTCCTCGCCGTGATGATCGCGAGTATCGCCATCGGCGCCGCCTGAGGCGCTCGCCGTTCGCAGCCCGGCCGCCCAGCCGGCGTCCGCCAGGCAGTCGGCGTCCCCGCCTGCCGGCGTCCGTGTCCAGCGACCGCCGGGAGGCGCGCGACGCCCCGCCGCGATATGCTGACTCGCGTGAATCCCATCGGACAGATCCAGGACACACACGGCATCGTCGGCCGCGACGAGGAGCTCGCCATGGCGCTCGCGGTGCTCGAGAGCGGCCGCCACCTGCTGCTCGAGGGCCCTGTGGGCGTGGGCAAGACGACGGTCGCCCTGGCGGTCTGCGCGCACATCGGCCGCAGCGTCGTGCGCGTCGACGGCGACGACCGCTACTCGGAGAGCAAGCTGACCGGCTGGTTCGACCCGCCGCTCGTGCTGGCCAAGGGCTATTGCGACGAGACCTTCTTCGCCGGACCGCTCGTGCAGGCCATGCGGTCGGGCGCGGTGCTCTTCGTGAACGAGCTCAACCGCATGCCCGAGGCCGTCCAGAACGTGCTGCTGCCGGCGCTCGACGAGGGTCTGCTGATCGTGCCGCGCATCGGCGACGTCAGGGCCGCCCCCGGCTTTCAGGTGGTGGCGACGCAGAACCCGGTCGAGTACATCGCCACCGGGCACCTGTCCGAGGCTCTGCGCGATCGCTTCGAGCACGTCGGGCTCGACTATCAGGACGAGGATGAGGAGATCGCCATCGTGACCCGCGAGACGGGCTGCCCCGACCTCTCCCTGATCGCCGAGGCGGTGGCCGTGACCCGGGCGACGCGCAGCGACCCGCGCTTTCGCAAGGGAGCCTCGGTGCGGGCGGCGATCGCCATGGTGGCGATCGCCGCCCGCACCGAGGGCTCGGGCGACGCGCTGCGGCGGGCCGCCGGCGCGGCGCTGCCGACCCGCGTCGAGCTGCGCGACGAGACCGACACGCCGCTGCCGGCCGTGCTCGACGAGCTCGTCGGCGAGGCCCGAAAAAAAGCCTGACGGCCGCCGCCCCTGAGCGGCGGCCGACGATCATCGTGGCCGCCGGCGGACGCTCCGTAGCGCCGCCCTGGCGCCTGCCCCCCGAGCCTCTGCCCGACGCCGATGCTCACGTGCTCCTCGCCGCCAGGCTCGACGTGGAGCCGGAGGCCGTCGACGGCTGGACGGTGGCCACCCGCCTGAGCGACACGAGCTTCGCCCTGGGCGACCGTCGGCTCAAGGCCTACGCCCAGCGCATCGCCACGGCGGCCGTGCTGCGCCGCGCCTGGCGTCTCGTCGGCCCCCTGCGGCGCGCCACTCGCCCGGTGCTCGAGATCATGGAGGAGCCCTTCAGGGGTGAGCTCGAGGTCGAGGCCACCCTCGAGAACGTCGCCGGCAAACGCTTTCCCGAACACGACGACTGGATCGTGGAGCGTCGCGAGGACACCGAGCAGCAGCTCGTCCTCATGATGGACGCCTCGCTGTCGATGGCCGGCGAGAACCTCGCCATCGCGGCCGTGGCTGCGGCCGTGCTGGCCCTGAAGATGCGCTCAGAGGATCTCTCGGTCGTGGTCTTCGAGAGCGTGGCGCGCGTCGTCAGCCGCCTCGAGGAGCGCGACGACCCCGAGCAGATCGTCGCCCGCCTGCTGGCCGAACCGGCCCGCGGCTACACCAACATCGAGGCCGGCCTGCGGCTCGGCGGCCGCGAGATCGGCCGCGGGCGCAACCCGCGCAAGGCCGGCCTGCTGATCACCGACGGCGTCTCTACCGCCGGCGGTGACCCGGTGCCGGCGGCCGACGCCTTCCCCCGTCTGCACGTGCTGCTCACCGAGGACTACAAGATGGACCCGGCGCTCTGCGAGCGCCTGGCGAGCATCGGCCGCGGCGAGGTGTTCCGCGTGCGCCACCACGCCGAGCTGCCGGCCAAGATGCTCGACATCGCCAACCGGGTGCTGCGCTAGGCACCGCGGGCGCGAGGCTGCCGCGCGACCGCCGGCGCCGCGCGGGCGAGCCTGCCCCACGGCCTCCGGCGCCTCGCCCACAGACGTGTCGTACCGTCCTCACACGTTCTTCACAGCCACGGTGGTACAGTACGGTCAGGTGCCCGCGGTTCGGCGAGCGCCATGTCCTCTTTGAAGGAGGAGGCACACGATGGGTTGGATCGCGGGGGTCATAGTAGGGGTCGTCATCCTGTTCATCATCTTCACCATCCTGTCCGGCATCAGGATCGTGCGTCCGACGCATCGCGGCCTCGTGGAGCGCCTGGGCAAGTACAACCGCTACGCCAATCCCGGCATCCACCTGACCATCCCGTACGGCATCGAGCGCATGTACCAGGTCGACATCCGTGAGGTGTTGGTCGAGGCGCAGCCGCAGACCATCATCACCAACGACAACCTGAACGCCAAGGTCGACGCGCAGGTCTACCTCAAGGTCAAGGCCGACGAAGAGAACGTCAAGGCCTCGATCTACAACGTCACCAACTACGAGCTGCAGATCGTGAACCTCTCGCGCACGACGCTGCGCAACATCATCGGCACCATGACCCTGAAATCGGCCAACAGCGAGCGCGGCAAGATCAACGAGGAGCTGCGCGGCACGCTCAAGTCCGAGACGGCGAGCTGGGGCATCGAGATCCTGCGCACCGAGCTCAAGGAGATCGACCCGCCGCCCGACGTGCAGGAGACCATGAACAAGGTCGTCAAGGCCGAGAACGAGAAGATCGCGGCCATCGACTTCGCGACCGCGACCGAGACCCAGGCCGACGGCGCCCGCCGTGCCGAGATCAAGAAGGCCGAGGGCATCAAGCAGGCCAAGATCCTCGAGGCCCAGGGCGAGGCCCAGGCCATCCAGCTCGTCAACGAGGCCGCCGACAAGTACTTCGTTGGCAACGCCCAGATGCTGCGCAAGCTCGAGGCCGTCGAGCGGGCCCTCTACCAGAACAGCAAGGTGGTCGTGCCGGGCGACACGCAGCTCGTCAACGTGATCGGCGATCTCGGCGGGCTCGTCCCCATGGCGACCGACGGCAAGGGCGCCAAGTAGGGCAGGGCTGCCCCCGCGCTACGCCGTGGGTTTGCGGGGCGCGCGCGGCTTCTTGACCTTGGGCGGCAGCGTCTGGGCGTGAGCGAGCGACCGGGCGAGCCACGACTCGAGCGCGACGCGGTCGTCGAGCATGACCTCGGGCACGCAGACGTACTCGCGCATGGGCCGCTTCGGCATGGGCTCGAAGGGCCGCGCGCCGGGCAGGGCGAGCAGGGTGGCGCGGTCGTCGTCGTTCAAGCGCACGAACAGGCTCTCCTGATGGATGCCGGCGAACATGTTGCCGCCGTAGAAGAAGCAGGGGTAGCCGAACATGCGGCGCGACGTGGCGCCGGGGTCGGCCGGCTGCAGGCTGAGGAAGAGATCGACCAGCTCGTCGGGTGACTTACGCCACATCATGGCGGCCTCCGGGTCGTCGGGTGGCGTCGCTCGCCTTACGTGGCGCGCGGCCGGCCAAACGGGCACGCGGCGACGCAGAGCCCGCAGGTGTGCGACGCCGCCGTGGGCCCGAGTGTCTCCATGTGCGCAGCGCAGGCGGCGGCGTCGAACAGCAGCTCGCGCGCCATGCCGGCCTGCCAGGCGACGTCGCGTCCGGCGGCGGCCGGACAGGCGTCGATACAGCGCCGGCAGCTGCCGCAGCGGCCCTCGGTCACCGGCGCGCCGAGGTCGAGTGGCAGGTCGGTGAACACCGTGGCGAGGCGCACCTTGGGGCCGGCCTCGGGCGACACGAAGAGCCCGGTCTTGCCGATCCAGCCCAGGCCGGCCCGGGTGGCGGCCGTCTTGTGGGCGAAGACGCCCGCGGCCAGCCAGTCGCCCGATTCGGGCAGCTCGCTGTAGATGGTCGCGGCGGCGCCGACGGCCTCGTGGCCGTCTTGCCGCAGCGCCGCGACGAGCGCCGTGACGGCGGCGTCGAGCACGCCGTTCAGGCGGCGGTACTCGGCCCGGTAGTTCGTGGCGTCGCCCTGCTCGAGCCGTACGAGCGCTGGCCCATCGATGCGCACGATCAGCGAGACGGCGATGGGCAGGTCGGGAGCGTGCTCGCCGACGGGCGCGTTGGCCCCGGCGCCCCACAGATCGACGCCGGCGCGGCGCAGGACGTCGTCGACGAACAGATAGTTCTGGCCCAGATCCCCGGTCGGCACTGCGCTCCCCTCGTTCGTGCAGCCCTCGACCGCTAGTCTACCACTCGCTCTTCAGGCGGCCGCCCGGAAGCGACGCAGGCGCAGGCTGTTGCCCACGACCGTCACGCTCGAGAGGCCCATGGCCGCCGCCGCGAAGATCGGGTTCAGCAGGATACCGAACGGCGGGTAGAGCACCCCGGCGGCGATCGGGATCAGCGCCGCGTTGTAGGCGAAGGCCCAGAAGAGGTTCTGCTTGATCGTGCGCATCGTGGAGCGTGAGAGGGCGATCGCGGTGACCACGCCGTGCAGATCGCCCGAGACGAGCGTGACGTCGCTCGCCTCGATGGCGACGTCGGCGCCCGTGCCGATCGCGATGCCGACGTCGGCCTGGGCGAGCGCCGGCGCGTCGTTCACGCCGTCGCCGACCATGCCGACCCGTACGCCGCCCTCCTGCAGGCCGGCGACGGCGGCCGCCTTGCCGTCGGGCAGGACCTCGGCGATCACCTCGTCGACACCAACCTGGGCGGCGATGGCGACGGCCGTCTCGCGGCGGTCGCCGGTCAGCATGACCACGCGCAGGCCGAGGTCGTGCAGGCGGGCGATGGCGTCGGCGGCGCCCGCTTTCACCGGGTCGGCGACGGCGATCAGACCGGCCGGGCGGCCGTCGACGGTCACGTAGATCGGGGTCTTGCCGGCGCTCGCCAGATCGCCGGCCGTGGCGAGATCGCCCGTCGTGGCGGAACCGTCCCCGCTCGCCGCGGCGCTCGCCTCGTTTGCGGCCTCACGGGCGGCGGCGTCGCGACCGCCCAGGGTCATGAAGCGTTCGTTGCCGGCAAGCACCTCGTGGCCGGCGACCATGGCCCGCACGCCATGACCCGGGACCGCCTCGAAATCGGTCGCGACGGGCAGCTCGAGGCCGCGATCGCCGGCCGCCCGTACGACGGCCGCGGCGAGCGGGTGCTCCGAACCGCGCTCGGCAGCCGCCACGAGGCGCAACAGCTCGTCGGACGAGGCCGGCTGCCCGGCGTCCGCGCCGCCCCCGGTGGAGGAGAGGTCGCCGTCGCCTGCCGCGCCCGACCCCACGAGCGCGGGCACGGCCGTCGCGGCCGGCACGATGTCGGTCACCGCCGGCCGGCCTTCGGTGATCGTCCCCGTCTTGTCGAGCACGATCGTGCGCAGCGTATGCGCCGTCTCGAGCGAGGCGCCGTCGCGGATCAGCACGCCGTTCTGGGCGCCCTTGCCGGTGCCCACCATGACCGCCGTCGGGGTCGCCAGGCCCAGGGCGCAGGGGCAGGCGATGACCAGCACGGCGATGGCATTGACCAGGGCGTAGTTCAGGGCAGGCTGAGGCCCGGCCAGCAGCCAGACGACGAAGGTCACGCCGGCGATCGCCATGACCGCCGGCACGAACCAGCTCGCGATCAGATCGGCCACGCGGGCGATCGGCGGGCGCGCTCCCTGAGCCTGCTCGACCAGGCGCACGATCTGGGCGAGTGCGGTCTCGCTGCCCACCCTCGTGGCGCGGAACGTGAACGTGCCGCTCGTGTTCAGGGTCGAGCCGATGACCTCGTCGCCGGGGCCCTTGCCGACCGGTAGCGGCTCGCCGGTGAGCATCGACTCGTCGACGGCCGACGAGCCCTCGACGACGATGCCGTCGACCGGCACCTTCTCGCCCGGGCGCACGCGCACGAGGTCGTCGTGGACCACCTCGGCGATCGGCACGTCGATCTCGCGTCCTTCGCGCAGCACGCGCGCCGTGCGCGGCTGCAGGCCGATCAGCGTGCGGATGGCCTCGCCGGTCTGACCCTTGGCGCGCGCCTCGAGCAGGCGGCCGAGCAGGATCAGCGTGATGATGAGCGAGGCGGAGTCGAAGTACATCGGGGCGCCGAGCCCGTGGTGGTCGAAGAAGCCGGGGAACAGCACGCCGGCGGCGCTGTAGAAGTAGGCCGCCGAGGAGCCCAGGGCGACGAGCGTGTCCATGGTGGTGGTGCCGTGACGAGCCGCAGCCAGGGCGGCGCGGTAGAACTGGCGGCCGACCCAGAACTGCACCGGCGTGGCGAGCGCCCACAGCACCCAGCCGTTGGTGAGCAGCGAGGGCACGAAGGCAAAGCCCATGCTGCCCAGGAACACGAGCGCCGAGAGCACGGCGCCGACCGCCACCTTGCGCCGCAGGCGCAGGTAGGCGGCGCGGCGGACGAGGGCCTCGGGATCGGCCTCGTCTTTGCCGTCGGCGGCGGGCGCGGCGCGGCGGGCCGGCTCGGCTACGTCGTAGCCGGCCCGCCGCACCGCGGCCACGAGGTCGTCGCGACCGGTGGTCCCGGGCAGATACTCGACGGTGGCCCTCTCGGTGGCCAGGTTGACCTGGGCGCGCAGCACGCCGGGCACCCTGGCGAGGACCCTCTCGTTGCGCGCCACGCAGCTCGCGCAGGTCATGCCGGAGATGGCGAGGGTCTCGGTCGCGGTCGGCACCTCGTAGCCGGCCTGCTCGATGGTGGTGGTCAGGCGGCGGACGTCGAGCTGCGCCGGATCGTACGTGATGGTGACCCGTTCGGTGGCGAGATTCACGCTGGCGGAGCTCACCCCGGCGAGGCGGCGCAGGGCACGCTCGTTGCGCGCCACGCAGCTCGCGCAGGTCATGCCGCCGATCGGGATCTCGACCGTGGTGAGTCTCTCTGCCATCACCTGCCCTTGGCCGTCCGCCGCTGGGGCACGTCACCATACCCCGCACGGTATATGATACCCGACCACTCTTCTCAGGCGATGAACGGCCTCGTCATGCCCCGCATACGCAAGAGCGGGGCCTCGATTCCTCGAGGCCCCGCTCTTGTCGTTCGGAGGCTTCCTCTCCCCGCGATTTGGTCTCCACTGCTTCTATCGGAGTTGGCTCACCGGGGTGAGATAGAACAGCTGTCTACGGCGCCCTTTGCGGACCCTAGGCGGTGACGCGCACGAGCTCGAGGTAGCTGGTCGAACCGTCGAGCACCTTGCGCACGCCGTCGTCGTGGATGGTCTCGATGCCGCGTGCCCGGGCGGCGGCGCGCATCTCGCCGGTGGTCGCTCCCACGGCGATCATCTCGCGCAGCTCGTCGTCGACGGTGAGCACCTCGTAGAGCCCGAGACGGCCGTAGTAGCCGGTGCCGAAGCACTTGGGGCAGCCCACCGGCGTGGAGACGTCGATGCGCGCGGCCGGGGGTTCGCCGAGGCCGAGCTCGACCCAGCGTTCGGCGCTCATCACCTCGGGACGCCGGCAGTGGCGGCAGAGGCGGCGCACGAGTCGCTGCGAGACGATGCAGCGATAGGCCGCGGCCACCAGGTAGGCCGGCAGCCCCATCTCGACCAGGCGGCTGATCGACGAGATGGCGTCGCCGGTGTGCAGGGTCGTGAACACGAGGTGGCCGGTGATGGCCGCGTCGGCCGCCATCTTGGCCGTCTCCAGGTCGCGCACCTCGCCCACCATGATGACATCGGGGTCGGCGCGCACGAGCGAGCGCAGTGCCTGGGCGAAGGTGAGGCCGATGACGGGCTTGACCTCGGTCTGCACGATGCCGTGCAGCTTGCGTTCGATCGGGTCTTCGACGGTGTAGATCTTGCGCTCGGGCGACTTGATGAGCTCGAGCGTGGTGTAGAGGGTCGTCGACTTGCCGCTGCCCGTGGGGCCGACGATGACCACGCCGCCGTCGGGCCGCCTGATCGACTCCTCGAAGCGCGCCAGGCTGGCCGCCGCGAAGCCGAGCGAGACGAGCGTCGGCGGCAGCGGCGAGACCTCGAGGATACGGATGGTCAGGTTCTCGCCGTACAGGCTGGGAATCGAGGCGAGGCGCATGTCGACAAGGTCGCCGTCGCCGGTCTCGAAGCTTGTGCGCCCGTCCTGCGGCAGGCGGCGCTCGGCGATGTCCATGTTGGCCATGATCTTGAGGCGGCTGATGACGCCGGCCTGGAGCTCGATCGGGTACTCGCGCAGATCGTGCAGCACGCCGTCGACCCGGCAGCGGATCTGCAGCACGTCCTCGCGCGGCTCGACGTGGATGTCGGAGGCCTTCATGCCGATCGCGTCGGTGAGCACCGAGTCGACGATCTCGATGATCGAGGCGTCGAGAGCGCCGGGCAACTCGGGCCGCGCCTCGGCCTCGCCGGGCTCCTGCTCTTTCAGCTTGCCGCGTTTGCTGGTGAAGATCGAGAGGGCCTCGTCGAAGGCGCTCTCGCCGCAGATGACGGGCACCACGCGCCGCTTGGTGCGCAGCCTGACCTCGTCGATCACGACGACGTCGAGCGGGTTGGTCATGGCGATCACGAGGGCGCCGCTCTCGTCGAGGCGCACCGGCAGCAGGCGATGGCGCACGATGAAGTCGCGGGGCAGCAGGCCGACCGCGGCGGGGTTGGGCGTGACGACGCGCAGGTCGACCACGTCCAAGTGCATCTGACCGGCCAGAGCGCTGATCAGGTCGTCCTCGGAGACGAGACCGGAAGCGACCAGGACCTCGCCGAGACGCCGTCCTGCGGCCTGCTGATGCTGCAGGGCGTCGTCGACCTGGCTCTGCGTGACGACCCCGCTCTCGACGAGCAGGGCGCCCAGCTTGAGACGACCGGCCGTGCGCCGGTGACGGCGGGCGATCGCCCGCTCGAGCTTGTCGCGCAGGTCTTCGACGCGGAAGGGCTTGGTGACGTACTCGGCGATGCCGAAACGGTGCGCCTGCTCGAAGGTCTCGAAGTCGTTGGTGGCCGAGAGCACGATCACGGGCGCCGCGTGCAGACTGGCGGTCGAGCTCATGAGCCTGAGCACGTCGAAGCCCTTGATGCCCTGCAGGTCGATGTCGAGCAGCAGCGCGTCGGGCGGTGTCTCGCGCAGCGCCCTGAGGGTCGCCGGCGTGCCCGGGTAGGTATCGACCTCGTACGCGGCGCCGAAGAACGCGGCGAGCTCTTCGCGCAGATCGATGTCGTCGTCGACGACGACCAGTCGCTTCTTCGTCTTGGCCATGAGCAGCTCCAGCCCGGAGGTCCGTTCTTCGGGGATGCATCGGCAGGAACGGGCCTGCGGCTTGAGCGTCGCCCGCTGCCTGCGCGGTGCGGCCGTCGGTTGACGTTGGCTGCGCGGGCGGGGGCCGACGTGCACGGGCGTGCGTGAGAGGGAAAAAGGGCCGGGCCGGTTTGGGGCCTTCGCGTGATGCGGGCTGGTGGGTACAGTCGAAGGAGACCGGCCCGGCAGGGAGAGGGAAGCGATATCCGGGCGTGGAGCCCGATCCGGTGTCGTAGCTCGGGTGGTCGACCTTTCGTCGGGGTCTCCTTTCG
>DATIYD010000143.1:0-3062 GCA_035517975.1 Thermoleophilia bacterium
CCCCCCCCCCCCCCGCCGCCGTGCCCCGGCGCCGTTTGGCCGGCCCACCCTGGCTGTCCGGCTACCGGACCGCCTGGCTGCCCGTCGACGTGCTGGCCGGCGTCACCCTGGTGGCGATCGCCGTGCCCGAGCAGCTCGCCACCGCGCACCTGGCCGGCATGCCGGTCGTGGCCGGGCTCTACGCCTTCCTTGCCGCCGTGGTCGCCTTCGCCCTGCTGGGCTCGAACCGCATCATGTCGGTCGGCGCCGACTCGACCATCGCACCCGTGCTGGCCGCCGCCGTGGCGGCCGTCGCCGGGGTCGGTTCCGGCAGCTACAGGGGCGACATGGCGCTCCTCACGCTGCTGGTCGGCGCGCTGCTCGTCGTGGTCGGCGTGGCCCGCATGGGCTGGATCGCCGACTTCCTCTCGGTGCCGGTCGTCACCGGCTTTCTTGCCGGCGTGGCGGTCACCATCATCGCCGGCCAGCTCTCCGAGGTGCTCGGCCTGCCGCCGACGCCGGGCAACGCGCTGCAGAAGATCGCCGGCGCCGTGCGGCATCTGGGTGAGATCAACCTCGATGCACTGGCCGTGGCCGTGATGGTCTTCGTCGTGATCGTCGTCTGCGAACGCGTCAGCCGGCGCCTGCCCGGCGCGCTGCTCGGTGTGCTGCTGTCGCTCGCGGTCTCGGCGTCCTTCGACCTGACCGCGCGGGGCGTGGTCACCCTGGGCGCGCTGCCGGCCGGGCTGCCCGGGCTGCACCTGCCGCCGCTGTCGGCGCACCTCGCCCTGCGGTTGCTGCCGAGCGCCGCCGCCGTGGCGCTCATCGTGATCACCCAGACATCGGCTACCACTCGCTCGTTCGCCGATCTGGGTGGGTTCGAGACCGACGTCGACCGCGACTTCGTCGGGGTGGGCGCCGGCAGCGTGCTCGCCGCCTTCATCGGCGGCTTCGCCGTGAACGCAAGCCCCCCGCGCACGGCGGTGGTGACGTCGTCGGGAGCCCGCTCGCAGGTGCCGGGCCTCGTGGCGGGCGCGCTCGTGGTGGTGCTCGTCGTGGCGGCCGCCGGGGCCCTCGCCGACCTGCCGCTGGCCACGCTGGGCGCGGTGCTGATCTTCGTCGCCCTGCGCATCTTCCGCGTCGCCGACCTGCGCGCGATCTACCGGTTCGACAGGGCCGAGTTCGCGGTCGCCGTGGCCACGCTGGGCACGGTCGTGGTCATCGGTGTGGGTCCCGGCGTGCTGCTCGCCGTCCTGCTTTCGATCCTGTATCGCACCTGGCGCAGCGCCCGGCCGCGCGACGCGCTGCTCGGCCGTCTGCCCGGCACGACCGTGTGGTGGCCGCTCGGGGAGCGTCCCGACGCCGTGGCCGTGCCGGGCGTCGTGGCCTACCGGTTCGACGCGGCCCTGTACTTCGCCAACGCGACCCGTTTTCGCGACCGGGTGCGCGAGGTCGTGGCGGCGGCCACCCCGCCGCCGCGCCTGTTCGTGCTCGACGCCTCCGGCATCGATGACGTCGATTTCACCGGCGGCAGAGTGCTGCTGCAGGTCGTCCACGAGCTGCACGCCTGCCGGGTCGACGTGGCCGTCGCCCGGGCCTCGGGTGAGGCGCCGCGCGACACCGCGCGGGCGGGTTTGCGACGGCACGTGCCCGACGATCACATCTTCGTCACGGTCGACGAGGCCGTGCGCGCTCTGGGGCCGGACCCCGGCTCGACGACAGCCGACTGAAGGAGGCATCGCATGGTGGCATCGCGCCCGCTGGCTCTCGTGACCGGGGCCTCCTCGGGCATCGGCCGGGCGCTCGCCGAGCTGCTGGCCCGCGAGGGCTACGACCTGATCGTCGTGGCCCGGCGCAGCGAGCGCCTCGGGGCGCTCGCCGCGCGGCTCGCCGAGGAGGCGGGCGCTCAGGTCGAGGTCGTGGTCGCCGACCTGACCGACGCCGCCGACCTGACCCGTGTGGCCGGCCGCGCCGCCGAGGCGGGACCGGCGCTGCTCGTCAACAACGCCGGCTTCTCGGGCTACGGGCCGTTTGCCGAGATCGACCCGGACGTCATGCGCGGCGTCGTCGCCATCCACGTCACGGCGCCGGTGACGCTCGCGCGCGCGGTGCTGCCGGGCATGGTCGCGCGCGGCGCCGGCGCCATCGTCAACGTGGCCTCGCTGCTGTCGCTGAGCGGACCCCTGCGCCTGGGCATGGCCGGCCGCGCCACCTACGCCGGCGCCAAGTCGTTCCAGCTCGTGTTCACCCAGTCACTCGCCGCCGAGCTCGAGGGGACCGGGGTGCGCGCCATGGTCTGCCTGCCCGGCATGGTCGAGAGCGAGTTCCACGGCGGCCGCTCGCTGGCGGGCCGGCCCGGCGTGCCGCCGCTCATGAGCGCCGAGGACTGCGCCCGCGCGATCGTGGTCGGCCTGGAGCTGGGCGAGGTGGTCTGCGTGCCCGGGCTCGACGACGCTGCCGCCGTCTTTGAACGGTTCCGCGAGTTACAGCAGGCGACCCTCGCCGGCGGCAACAGCAGCGGCAGCCTGGCGGCGCGCTACGAAGGCGGCGGCCGCTAGGTCGTCTAGGCGCGGCTGCCGCGGCGGCGCATCTTCTCCCAGAAGCCCGGACCGGTCGCCTCGCCGCGGCGGCGCAGCTCGCGCCAGCTCGCGGCGTGCTCGACATCGACCAGGCGGTTGCTGCGGTTGCGGGTCGTCATCTGCAGCAACCAGCGCAGCAGGGTGACGCCGCGGTTGCCCCAGCCGATCAGGTAGTAGAGGTGGATGAAGGCCCACAGGAGCGACCCGGCCAGGCCGCCCACTTGCAGCCCGTAGGCGTCGACGATCGCGCGGCGCGGTCCGACCGTGGCCATGGTGCCCTTGTCGCGGTAGCGAAACGCGGCCTCGGGCGGCCGGCCCGTGGCGCGGGCCTCGATCACGGCGGCGACGAAGCGGCCCTGCTGCATGGCGACCGGAGCGACGCCCGGCAGGTCGTCGACGGCGGCCATGTCGCCGATGGCGAAGACCTCGGGATAGCCGGGCAGGCTCAGGTCGGGAGTCACGAGGAGCCGGCCGATGCGGTCGCGGGCGGCGGCGGCGGCCGAC
>DATIYD010000144.1:0-9240 GCA_035517975.1 Thermoleophilia bacterium
CCGCCCCAGGGCGCCCTGCTGCTCACCCGCGGCGGGCGCCCCCTGCACACCTCCGACGTGCGCCGTGTCGTGGCCAAGTACGCCGCCGCCGCGGGCTTCACGGCGTCGCCGCACATGTTCCGCCACGCCTACGCCACTCACATGCTCGAGCACGGCGCCGACCTGCGGGCCATCCAGGACCTGCTCGGGCACAGCTCGGTGTCGACGACCCAGATCTACACCCACGTGAGCGGTGCTCACCTGAAGGCCGTGCACCGGCGCCACCACCCGCGCTCGTGAGGGTCGCTTCGGCATCGCATGAGCCGCGGGGGGCGGGCTCGCACGAGCGTCGCCCATACGGGCTGAGGCCCAGTGGTGGTAGCATGAGACGGTCGTCGCCAGAAGCGGCGACGCGGGTGACGGACACATGGTGACCACGGTGGGTAAGGTCGCGTCGATGGGTCGTCTCGACGAAAGCAGGATCAACGATCTCTGGCGCCGCTTCAAGGACGAGGGCGACCAGCAAGCACGCGACCGCCTGATCCTGGCGTACGCGCCCCTCGTCAAGTACGTCGCCGGTCGCATGGGCAGCGGTCTGCCGGCTCACATCGAGGAATCCGATCTCATCAGCTACGGCCTGCTCGGCCTGATCGGGGCGCTCGAACGCTTCGACCCCGGGCGCGAGATCAAGTTCGAGACCTACGCCATCTCGCGGATCAAGGGCTCGATCATCGACGAGCTGCGGTCGCTCGACTGGGTGCCGCGCTCGGTGCGCAGCAAGGCCCGCGAGATCGAACGGGTCTGCGCCAAGCTCGAGAATCGCCTGCAGCGGGCGCCGACCGACGACGAGATCGCGGCGGAGCTCGGCGTGACCCTGCCCGAGTTCCACCACTCGCTGTCGCAGATCGCGAACACCTCGCTCGTGGCCCTCGACGAGCTCTGGGCGATCTCCGGGTCAGACGGCGACACGGCGTCCCTGATCGACACGATCGAAGACCCCAAGAGCCGCGATCCCTCGCGCATGCTCGACCTCTCAGAGATGAAGAGCCGCCTGGCCGCGGCGATCGACGCGTTGCCGCCGCGCGAGAAGATCGTGATCGCGCTGTACTACTACGAGAACCTGACACTGCGTGAGATTGGCGAGGTCCTGGGCGTCACCGAATCGCGCGTCTCGCAGCTGCACACCAAAGCGATCCTGCGTCTCAAGGGCCGCCTGCGCGACGAGATCGAGCCGGCCGTCATCGGGTAGACGGGCTCCCCGAAAACCCCCGCCGCTCCCGGCGCGTCACAGCCGCCCGGTGCACCTGCCTCCCGCCGGGGTCTCGCGCGCCTCCGACCCCGAGCGGCGTGCCCATCGCAGCTTTGTGGTACCATGAAACGCTGTTCGCCCTGACAACCCACGACCCGGCGGGTCCGGGAAGCGTGGCGGTGCCTCGCCTCTGGCGGGGTCCACGCCGACCCTCCGCCGGCTGAAAGCAACGACACAACCGACCCCTCGAGGAGGCATCGTGCCTACGATCAGCATGAAGGACCTGCTGCAAAGCGGCGTCCATTTCGGCCATCAGACCCGCCGCTGGAACCCCAAGATGCGCAGCTACATCTTCACCGAGCGCGGCGGTATCTACATCATCGACCTGCAGAAGACGACCGTCCTGATCGACGAGGCGTACGCGTTTCTGCGCAACGTCACCGCGCGCGGCGGCAGCGTTCTGTTCGTGGGCACCAAGAAGCAGTGCCAGGAAGCGATCAAGGAAGAGGCCGAGGCCGTCGGGCAGCCGTACGTCGCGACCCGCTGGCTCGGCGGTCTGCTGACCAACTACGTCACGCTCTCCAAGCGCATCAAGCGCCTGCACGAGCTGCGCCAACTCGTCGCCGAGGGCTCGATCGACGTCCTGCCGACGCGCGACCAGATGAAGCTGCGCGGCGAGCTCGCCAAGCTCGAGACCAACCTCGGCGGCGTCGCCGGCATGGACAGCCTGCCGAGCGCCGTCTTCGTCATCGACCCGCGTAAAGAGGCCATCGTCGTCAAAGAGGCGCGCAAGCTGGGCATCCCGCTCGTCGCGCTGGTCGACACGAACTGCGACCCCGACGAGGTCGACTACGTCATCCCGGGCAACGACGACGCGATCCGCTCGTGCTCGGTGATCGTCAAGGCGATGGCACGCGCCGTCGCCGACGGTCGGGCCCAGGTCACGGCGGCCGAGTTCAAGGCGGCCGAAGAGAAAGCCGCGGCCGACGCCCTCGCCGCAGCCGCGGCCGCCGAAGCCGAAGCTGCGAACGCCGCCGCCGCCCTGGCCGCCGAGGCCGAGGCAGTGACCGCCGCCGCAGCGGCCGGACCCGCGCCCACCGCGACACCTGCTCCGCCCACAAGGCCCGCCGCGCCGGCTCCCAAGCCCGCTGCCCCGGCCGCCAAGCCGGCGGCCCCCGCGCCCAAGGCCGCGGAGCCCGCCAAGTCCGAGCCCGCCGCCAAGGCCGAGAAGGCGCCCGCCAAAGCGGCCGCGCCGGCCCCCAAGACGGGGCCGGCCGAGGCCAAGGCAGAGAAGCCGGCCGCGGCCAAGCCGACTCCGGCCGGCCCTGAGACAGAGGCAGCGGCCGGCGAGACGGCCGCAACGACACGCAAGCCGGCCGCCCGCAAGACGGCGAAGGCCGGCACGAGCGCAGCAGACGCCGAGCCTGCCGCCGAGGCGGCGAGCGAGCCCGGCGAGACGAACGAGAGTGAGGCGTAGTGGCTGACATCACGGCGAGCATGGTCAAGGAGCTCCGCGACAAGAGCGGGGCCGGCATGATGGACTGCAAGAAGGCGCTCGCCGCCACCGGCGGCGACCTCGACAAGGCCATCGACGAGCTCCGCAAGAAGGGCCTTGCCGCTGCTCAGAAGAAGTCGTCGCGCAGCACCCGCGAGGGCTCGATCGACTCGTACGTGCACGCGGGCGGCAAGATCGGCGTGCTGGTCGAGGTCGGGGTAGAGACCGACTTCGTAGCGCGCAGCGAACCGTTCCGCGAGTTCACGCACGACCTGGCCATGCAGGTGGCGGCCTCGAACCCGCTCTGGGTGCGCCGCGAAGAGGTGCCGGCCGAGGTGGTCGAGCGCGAGAAGTCGATCTACCGCGAGCAGGCCAAGGGCAAGCCCGACAACGTCGTCGAGAAGATGCTCGAGGGCAAGCTCGCCAAGTTCTTCAAGGAGGTCTGTCTCATGGAGCAGCCCTTCGTGAAAGACCCCGATCGCTCCATCGAGCAGCTCCGCACCGATCTCGTCGGTGTGATCGGCGAGAACGTCGACGTGCGCCGCTTCGTGCGCTTCCAGCTCGGCGAGACGACTGAGGGGTAGGCGGCCATGGCCGACGGCGGGTCGGGCGACGGAGGCTCACAAGGCAAGCCGGTCTTCCACCGCGTCCTGCTCAAGCTGAGCGGCCAGGCGCTCGGCGGAGACGGGCACTCCATCGATCCGGCCCGCACCCTCGAGATGGCCGAGCACGTGCGGCACGTACGCGAGCTGGGCGTCGAGCTCGCCATCGTCGTCGGGGGCGGCAACATCTTCCGCGGCGTGGCCGCCGCGGCCAAGGGCTTCGACCGGGCCACCGCCGACTACATCGGCATGATCGCGACCGTGCAGAACGCGCTCGCGCTGCAGGACGCCCTCGAGGATGCGGGTGTCGACACGCGAGTCATGAGCGCGATCGAGATCAAGGCGGTCTGCGAGCCCTACATCAGGCGGCGTGCCCTGCGTCACATCGAGAAGGGGCGCGTGGTCATCTGCGCGGCGGGCATCGGCAATCCGTACTTCTCGACCGACTCGGCGGCGGCCCTGCGGGCGCTCGAGCTGGGCGCCGAGGCCATCCTCATGGCCAAGCGCGAGTACGACGGGGTCTACGACGCCGATCCCGACGTCGTTCCCGACGCGCACTTCATCCCTGCGCTCACCCATCTCGAGGCCATCGAGCGCGGCCTCAAGGTGATGGACACGACGGCGCTGTCGCTGTGCATGGACAACCGGGTGCCCATCTACGTCTTCAAGATGACGGGCGAGAACATCCATCGCGTGCTGGCCGGCGAGCGGGTGGGTACGGTCGTGAGCACGCAGACGAGCGAGCACGGAGGGCTGTGACGTGGAAAAGGAGTTGCTCGACGACGCGACCGAGCGCATGGCCAAGGCTGTCGCCGCCACCAGGACCGAGTTCAACACAGTGCGCAGCGGACGTGCCTCGACGGCGCTGCTCGACCGCGTGCACGTCGACTTCTACGGCGTCTCGACGCCGCTCAAGCAGATGGCCACCGTGGCGGCTCCGGAGCCCCGGCTGATCACCATCACGCCGTACGACAAGTCGTCGATGAAGGCGGTCGAGAAGGCCATCATGGAATCCGACCTGGGCCTCAACCCGAGCAATGACGGCGCCGTGATCAGGCTGCCGATCCCGGCACTCACCGAGGAGCGCCGCCACGATCTCGTGAAGCTCGTGCACCGGCTCGCCGAGGACGGCCGCGTGGCGGTGCGCAACATCCGGCGCGACGCCATGAAAGACCTCAAGGATTTCAAGAACGAGGGCCTGATCGGCGAAGACGCCGAGCGTCGCGCCGAGGAGCAACTCCAGCATCTGACCGACAGGCGCACGCACGAGATCGACGAGCTGCTCAAGCACAAAGAGGCCGAGATCCTCGAGGTCTAGCGTTCACGCGGCTCGCCGCGCGCGAGGCGAAGCTCCGAAGAAGGGCGACGACCAGCATGGCGCCACACGAGCCCAGCCCGAGACGTACTACGACGTCGTTCCTGCGCAAAGCAGGCACGGCGCGCCGTCTTGCGCGCGGCGCGGGCGAACAGGCCGCCGGAGGAGCGCAGTGTCGCTACCTGGCCGTGATCATGGACGGCAACGGACGCTGGGCGCGACGCCGTCACCTGCCGGTGGCCGCCGGGCACCGCGCCGGCGCGAAGGCGCTGCGGCGCCTGATAGAGCGCGCCCTCGATCGCGGCCTGGCCGAGGTCACGGTCTACTCGTTCTCGAGCGAGAACTGGCGGCGGCCGGCCGATGAGGTGGCCGCTCTCATGGAGCTTTTCGTCGAGCAGATCGGATCGGAGGTGCCGGAGGTGCAGAGCCGCGGGGTGCGCGTGCGGTTCCTCGGGCGCCGCGACGGGGTCGACGACGCCCTGCTGGCCCGCATCGACGCTGCCGAGGCGGCCAACCCGCCCGAGCCGGCCATGACCATGTACATCGCCTTCAACTATGGCGCGCGTGACGAGATCGTCGATGCCGCCCGCGAGCTGGCCACGACCGTCGCGCTCGAGGCGGTGGCGCGCCAGGCCGGCGCATCGCCGGCCGACATCGCCGGCCTCTCCAGGGAGCGTGTCACCGAAGACGCCCTGAGCGGGCGCCTCTACGCCCCCGAGATGCACGATCCCGAGCTGCTCATCCGCACGAGCGGCGAGGAACGGGTCTCGAACTTCCTGCTCTGGCAGCTCGCCTATTCCGAGCTCTACTTCACCGACAAGCTCTGGCCCGATTTCGGGCCCGACGACTTGGACGAGGCGCTCGCCGTGTATGCCACGCGGGCGCGCCGGTTCGGCGGCCGATGAGGCGCCGGATGGCGCGACCGGTCCGGCACGAGCGCCTGCCGGCGCCCGACGGGGAGGATCGCCGATGCTAGGCACGCGCGTCATCGTCGGCGCGGTGCTGGCGCTGCTCGCCCTCGTCGTCATCATCCACGGCGGCTGGCCGTTCTTCGTGGTCGCCCTGGCGGTGGCCCTGATCGGCATCAACGAGTTCTCACGCATGATGCGGCCCTACCGGCCGCTGGTGCTGGCCGCCTTCGTGGGCGCGGCGCTCATGGCCGTCGTCGGCTGGACGCGCTCGCCGCAGGCGCTCATGGGGGTGGCGGCCCTGTCGCTGCTGCTGTCGTTCGGCCTGGCCGCGATACCGGGGCCCAAGCCGGGGGTGAGCGTGCGCATCGCGATCACCATGCTCGGTCTCGTCTACGTGGGGTTCGGCGTGGGTCACCTCGAGCTCGTCCGGCGGCTCGCCGACGGTCAGGGCTACGCGCTCATGGTGGTCTTCGGCGCCTGGGCTGGCGACACGGTGGCCTACTTCACGGGGCGCTACTTCGGCGCCACTCCCATGGCGCCCCGGCTTTCGCCGAAGAAGACCTGGGAGGGCTTCGTGGGCGGCTTCATCGGCACGGTGCTGATGGTGGTGTTCATCGGTCTGTACTACCACGCCATCGGCGAGCTGCACTCCCTGGTGATCGGCGTGACCATCGGCGTGATCGCCCCGATCGGCGATCTCTTCGAGTCGCTGCTCAAGCGCGACGTCGAGATCAAGGACGCCGGCCGCTTCTTCCCCGGTCACGGCGGCCTGCTCGATCGATTCGACGGCCTGCTGTTCGCGGCCGTGGCCAGCTACTACCTGATCCTGGCGCTCCACTAGGCGCGATACGAAGATGCGCAAGCCTGAGCGGACACGACGTAGCCAATGAACGGCACCAGGAAGCTCCCCGTGCCTGTTCCCGAGACGAGCCCCGCGATACCGCGCCACGTGGTGATCCTGGGCGCGACGGGCTCGATCGGCCGCCAGGCGATCGAGGTCGCCGCCATCCTGCCCGGCGTCTCGGTCGTCGCTCTGGCCGCCGGCCGCGACCTCGACGGGCTTCTGGCGGTTGCCGCCGCAAGCGGCGCCACCGAGCTCGCTCTCGCAGACACGCAGGCCGCGAACGCGGCCGCGGCGCGGGTGGCCGGCTCAGGCCGCGTGTATGCCGGCGACGCCGGCATCGCCGAGCTCATCGCCGCCGCGGCCGAGGGAGCCGAGCGCCAGGGCGCCGAGCTCGTCGTGCTCAACGGTATCGTGGGCGCGGCCGGCCTGCGAGCCAGCCTGGCGACCCTCCAGGCCGGGGCGACCCTCGCCCTGGCCAACAAGGAGAGCATGGTCGCCGGCGGGCCGTTCGTGCTCGCGGCGGCGCGCGCCGCCGGCGCGCGCATCATCCCGGTCGACAGCGAGCACAGCGCCATCTTCCAGTGTCTCGAGGGTGGGCGTCGGGGGGCGGGGAGGATGGGCGTCGAGGGCCGGGCGGCGCTGGCCGCCACGCCTGCAGCCGCGGCCGCCACGGCGGCCGGGCGGCCCGCCGACGACCCGCTGCTCTCGGCCGAGGAGATCCTGCTGACCGGCTCGGGCGGCCCCTTCCGCGGCCGCTCGCGCGACGAGCTGGCCGCGGTGACCGCGGTCGCGGCCTTGAAGCACCCGAACTGGGTCATGGGCCCCAAGGTGACGATCGACTCGGCCACGCTCATGAACAAGGGCCTCGAGGTGATCGAGGCCCACGAGCTCTTCGGAGTGCCCTACGACGCCGTGCGCGTCGTCGTCCATCCCCAGTCGATCGTGCATTCGCTGGTGCGCTTCTCAGACGGCGCCGTGCTCGCCCACCTCGGCGTGCCCGACATGCGCACGCCCATCGGCTACGCGCTCAGCTGGCCCAGCCGGGCGTCGCTGCCCATGGTGACGGCCCTCGATCTGTTCGCCCGCGAGCTCACCTTTGCCGAGCCCGATACGGCAACCTTCCGCTGCCTTGCCCTGGCGCGGGCCGCCGGCGAGGCGGGTGCTCGCGCCTGGGCCGGGCGCTCCGTGAGCGACGGGGGCGGCGGCGCGGGCGCCGCCGCCCCCGTCGCCCTGAACGCCGCCAACGAGGTGGCCGTGCAGGCCTTCCTCGACGGGCGCATCGGCTTTCTGGCCATCGCCGAGGTCGTCGCACGTGTGCTCGACGGCTGCGGCGACGGGGGCATCGCCGATCTTACCGACGTCTTCGAGTGCGATGCGCGTGCACGGATCGCGGCCGAGACGGCCGTGGGCGCGGCGACGGACTGAGGGTCGGCGCGTCGATCCGGCTCCCGGTGGGAACCCTAGGGCAGGAAGCCCGCGTGCCGATAGTTGACGCAGGAGTTGCGTAAGAACCTGAACCGATGAGCGCGACCACGCCACATCCACCGCTGCCGTCCGGCGAGGCGGCCGAGCGCCAGGGCCCCTCGCCCTGGGGTCTGCTGCTGCTGGTCGCGCTCGTCGCGCTGATCGCGACCGGGCACTGGGCGCTCGTCGCCGCCGTCCTCGGGCTGGCGCTGCTCATCTTCATCCACGAGCTCGGCCATTTTCTGGCCGCCAAGGCTTTCCACATGCGCGTCGAGCGCTTCTACATCGGCTTTCCGCCGGCCGTCATCAGGCGGACGCGCGGGGAGACCGAGTACGGCATCGGCGCGATCCCGCTCGGCGGCTTCTGCAAGATCTCAGGGATGACTCCCGAGGAGAAGCTGCCCGGCGACGTGGTGCCCCGGGCCTACGTCAGCAAGCCGGTGTGGCAGCGCAACATCACCATCGCCGCCGGTCCGGTCATGAACTTCGTGGCCGCGATCGTGATCATGTTCATCTACATCCAGGCCGGCGGGTATCTGCAGCAGGCGACCCTTACCGTCGCCCAGGTCGTCAAAGGCACGCCGGCGGCGGCGGCCGGCTTGCGGGCGGGCGATCGCCTCGTGGCCGCCGACGGGCGCACCTTCACGAGCTGGAACGCGACCACCGCGTTCTTCGAGTCGCATCCCCACCAGGCGGTGACGCTCACCTACCGCACACCGGCCGGGCAACTCCGCACGACCACGGTCACCCTGACGACCAGGCCGGGCGAGCCGAGCAAGGGCTTCCTCGGCGTCGGTCCCAAAGCCACGCCCATCTATCCCGCGCCCTGGCGAGCCGCCGGACTTGCCGTCACCCGGACGGCCGGCATAGTGGGTGATACCTTCAAAGGGCTCTGGATGCTCGTGAGCGGCAAGATCAACCCCGCCGGTCCCGACGGCGCGGCCGGTCCTGTCGGCATCATCTCCGTGTCGCAGTCCGCCGTGCACCACATCTGGTACCTGGTCCTGCTGGCCTTCATCTCGATCAACCTCGGCATCATCAACCTGTTGCCGTTCCTGCCCTTCGACGGCGGGCACATCTTCTTCAACGTCCTCGAGAGCGTCCGCGGCCGCAAGGTCGATCCACGGGTGCTCGAGCGCGCCATCGCGATCGGCGTCGTCGTGCTCGTCACGCTGTTCATCCTGCTCACCTTCAACGATCTGCAGCGGCTCTTCCACTCCGGGTAACGCTCCGGATCGGGGTCGAGGGTTTCTGGGCTCGGCGCGCGGCCGACGCTCGGGGCGGGGCGAGGGCCTCCAGGTCGCGCACCTCGCACCGGGTCCGTAGCGATCCGGCGCATCGCCTGCGGCTCGGAGAGCGACCTTCCGACCCTCGCCCCGCC
>DATIYD010000145.1:0-3432 GCA_035517975.1 Thermoleophilia bacterium
GCGCCGGCCGCGCCCTCGCCCGGCCCTACCCCCGCGCGTAGGCCTTGCGGCCCTCTTCGTACAGGTCGGCCCCGCAGCAGTCGTTGACGACGATCGCCGGAAAGCGTTCGACGGTGAGCCGGGCGATCGCCTCGGCGCCGAGCTCGGGGTACGCGATCACCTCGTTGCCCACGATGCGCTGCGCGAGCAGCGCGCCGGCGCCGCCCGTGGCGGCCAAATAGACGGCCGGCGCGTCGATCATCGCCCGCTTGACCTCGGGCGTGCGCAGGCCCTTGCCGATCATGCCCTTCAGACCGTGCGCCATGAGCAGCGGCGCGTAGGCGTCCATGCGGCCGCTGGTGGTGGGTCCGGCCGAGCCGATGACCTTGCCCGGCTTGGCCGGTGACGGGCCCATGTAGTAGATGACGGCGCCCTGCAACTCGAACGGCAGAGGCTCGCCGGCCTCGATCAGAGCGACCAGCCGCTTATGAGCGGCGTCGCGCGCCTGGTAGACGACGCCGCTGATGGCGACCTCGTCGCCGGCCCGCAGGCCGCGCACGACGTCGTCGGTGAGAGGCGTGGTGATCGTGCGTGCAGCCATCTCCTCCCCCTCTCCTAGAGCACGACGTGCTTGTGGCGCTGGGCGTGGCACTGCACGTTCACGGCCACCGGCATGCTGGCGATGTGGCAGGGCATCTCCTCGACGAACACGGCCAGGCAGGTCTGGGTGCCGCCCAGGCCCTGGGGTCCGATGCCGAGGGCGTTGACCCTGTCGAGCAGCTCGGCCTCCATGCCGGCGATGCGCTCGTCGGGATGCACCGAGCCGATCTCGCGCAGGAGCGCCTTCTTGGCAAGGACGGTGACCATGTCGATGGTGCCGCCGATGCCGACGCCCAGCACGATCGGCGGGCAGGGGTTGGCGCCGGCCCGCGAGACGGTGTCGAGCACGGCCTGCACCATGCCCGGCCAGCCCTGCGCCGGCTTGAGCATGGCCAGCGACGACATGTTCTCGGCGCCGCCGCCCTTGGCCATCATGCTGATCTCGACCCTGTCGCCCGCGACGATCCTGGTGTGCACCACGCAGGGCGTGTTGTCGGTCGTGTTGCGACGGGCGTGGGCCGGCTCCGCGGCGATCGACTTGCGCAGGTAGCCGTCGGCGTAGCCGCGCCGCACGCCTTCGTTCAGGGCGTCCTCGAACGGTCCGCCCACCAGGTGGACGTCCTGGCCGATGTCGACGAAGAAGACGGCGAAGCCCGTGTCCTGACAGATCGGCACGTGGTCGGCGCGGGCGATGTCGGCGTTCTCGACAAGCTGCCCGAAGACGGCCTTGCCGGTGAGCGATTCCTCGCGCTCGCCGCCCGTCTGCAGGGCAGTGTAGACATCGTCGGGCAGGTCGTAGTTGGCCGTCATGCACAGCTCGCGCACCGCCGCGGTGATCTCGGCGACGTCGACCTCTCTCACGGCACTCATGCGGTCTCCTTTCGCCGTGTGCGCCGGCGGGCGTGCGACGACAGCCAGTCCGCCAGCACGATGATCGCCAGCGCGAGGGGCAGCACCCCCCAGGGCAGCAGCAGCTTCCACAGCCGCGGCCGGGCGTCGCCGTCGCCGAAGGTCGCCATCGTCACGGTGTGCGATCGTCGCGGACCGGCATCGCTACTTCTTGCGCCGCTCGTCGACGGCCTTGCGGGCGGCGTCGGCGGCTTTGCGAGCGTACTCCTGGATGGTCTCGGCCGCCTTCTGGGCGGCGTCGCCGGCCTTCTGGGCGGCGCCGCCAGCCTTGTCGGCGGCCCCGCCGGCGGCGCCCGCCGCCTGCGCCGCGATCGTGCGCCCCAGGGCCTTCATGCTCTCGGCGCTGGGCAGCGGCGGCGGGCTGCCCTCGGGCATCTTGATGTAGCCCAGGGCCTCGGCGTCCTGCACCAGACCGCGGGCCCGGGCGATGATGGTGGTCGCCTCGGCGACCTCCTGCTCGAAGGTGATGTCGGTGCGCAGCGCCACGCTCTGCTCGACGGCCTTCATGGCCACCGCCGCGGCCTCGCGCGGGAAGACCTCCCAGTCGTCCATGGTCGGCATGATGAAGTCGGGCGTGAGGCCCTTGTCCTCGGCCACCTTGGCAAGCTCGACGGCCGCCGCGATGCACATCTCGTCGGTGATCGTCTTGGCGCGCACGTCGAGCGTCCCGCGGAAGATGCCCGGGAAGCCGACCGAGTTGTTGACCTGATTGGGAAAGTCGCTGCGGCCGGTGGCCACCACGGCGGCGCCGGCCTCGGTGGCGTCCCAGGGCCACATCTCGGGGATGGGGTTGGAGCACAGAAAGACGATCGGGTCGGGCGCCATGGCGCGGATCCAGTCGCGCTCGATGGTGTCGGGGCCCTGCTTGGAGAGGGCGATGCAGACGTCGGCGCCCTTGAGGGCGTCGGCGATGCCGCCGGTGCGCTGCTCGGCGTTGGTGATCTGGCAGTACTTGTACTTGTCGCGCCACTCGTCTTTGACGGCCTCGATGTCGGCGCGGCCCTTGTGCAGGATGCCCTTGGAGTCGACGAGCATGGCTTTGGCCGGGTCGGCGCCGTAGGCGAAGATCAGCCGGCTGATGGCGACGTTGGCGGCGCCGCAGCCGATGAAGGCGATCTTCACCTCGGCCATGTCGCGGCCCACCACCTTGAGGGCGTTGATCAGGCCGGCCAGGGTGACACAGGCCGTGCCCTGCTGGTCGTCGTGCCAGATCGGGATCTCGCACTCCTCGCGCAGCGTGTCGAGGATACGGAAACACTTGGGCTGGGCGATGTCCTCGAGGTTGACCCCGCCCAGGCCGGGCTGGGCCAGCTTGACGAACTCGATGAACTTGTCCGGGTCTTTGGTGTCGACCATGAGCGGAAAGCCGTCGACGCCGCCGAGGTAGCGGTAGAGCAGGCTCTTGCCCTCCATGACCGGCATGCCGGCCTTGGGGCCGATGTCGCCCATGCCCAGCACGCGCGTGCCGTCGGAGATCACCGCGACCGTGTTCCACTTGTTGGTGTACTCGTAGGCCTTCTCGGGATCGGCCTGGATCTCGAGGCAGGGCTTGGAGACGCCCGGCGTGTACCAGATGGCGAAGTCCTGAAAGTCGCGCACGCAGCACTTGAGGGTGGTCTCGATCTTGCCGCGGTAGAACGGGTGCAGCTTGATGGCGTCTTCCATGGGCTGGTACGCCTTGGCCTTGAGCTCCTCGACCGTGGGCTTGTGGTCTGTCCCGGACAACGCCCCACCTCCTGTTGATGGCTGTCGCAGCGCGCTTTTGGCAGGCGAACGGTGAACGACGAACGACGAGACCGAGTGCCAGCCGTTTCCCCCCGGCTGCTGGTCCGCCAGATTCAACCTAGCACACGGCAGGGTCGACCTGAAGTGTCAGTTCGGGGCGCGCTTCAGTGCCGCTGTCGCTCGACGACGAACGCCGAGCCGCCGGCGGTGAGCGCCGTA
>DATIYD010000146.1:0-3320 GCA_035517975.1 Thermoleophilia bacterium
GCGCCTGCGGGCGGAACTGCGCGGCCAAAAGCCGCGTGAGGGGCTGCACGGGCGCCGGCACCTTCGGGTCGGCCAGGCGGCGGCGCAACTCAGCCGGCGACGATGCCGCCGAGAGACCCACGACGAGCTCGTTGAAGCGCAGCGCCGGCCAGACGACGACCTGCGGAAACTCGGTGGCCAGGGTGCCGGCCACCCCGTCGACCAGACGCGGGTCGCCGGGCACCGTCGCGACGTTCAGGGCGACGATGCCGCCGGGCGCGAGCCTCGCCCGGCACAGCGCGAAGAACTCGCGGGTGGCCAGGTAGAACGGCACGTAGGGCTGGCGGTAGGCGTCGATCATGATGAGGTCGTAGCGCCGGTGGGTGGCCCGCAGGAACGGCCGGGCGTCGGCCGTGTAGACCGTGAGGCGCGGGATCCGGCCGAGACCGAAGTAGCGTCGCGCGACGGCGCTGACCTGGGGGTCGAGCTCGACGCCGTCGTAGGCGACTCCCGGGTAGAGAGCGCCGAACGCGCGCGCCGTGGTGCCGGCCGCGTTGCCCAGCATGAGCACCCGCCGCGGCGGGTGCGCAAGCAGCGGCGGCAGTGTGAGGAACATGTCCCACTCGCCGCCGGTGAGCACCGTGCCGGGGCGCCACTCCGAGTGCACGCCGTAACCCTCGTTCAGGTAGAGGTAGCGCACGGTCTGAGCACCAGAGCCCTGCTGCACGACCTCGATGAACTGATAGCGCGACTCGCCCTCGTAGAGCACGCCGGCCTCGGGCTTGACCAGGCCCGGCGGCACGGCCAGCAGCAGGGCGAGCGCCAGACCGGCGAGAAGCCAGCGCCGCCCCAGCAGCAGCGCCGCCGCCAGCGTGACCACCGTGGCTGCCCCGAGCAGGGTGCGCTGCGTGCCGATCAGCGGGATGGTGATCAGAGCCGGCGCGAACGTGCCCAGCAGGCTGCCGGCCGTCGAGAGGGCGAAGACGCGGCCGGCGACCACGCCGGCCGCGGCGACGTCGGTGACGGCCAGGCGGATGGCGAACGGCGTCACCATGCCGAGCAGCACGACCGGCGGGGCGAACAGCAGCAGCGAGGCCACGAAGGAGCCCACGACGGCGCCGACAGACAGGCTGGCCAGACGCCCGATCGACAGGTCGAGGAACGGCCTCGCCACAAAGGGCAGCGCGGCGATCAGGGCCGCGCCGGCCAGCACGATGAAGCCGAGCAGGCGAGGGCTCGGGTGGGCGTCGGCCAGCCGGCCGCCGAGCCAGTAGCCCACCGCGAGGGCGGCCAGGATGAGGCCGATGATGTTCGCCCAGACCACCGTCGAGGAGCCGTAGAAGGGAGCCAGCAGGCGTGAGGCGCAGATCTCGGTGGTCATCGCGCCGATGCCGGCCAGAAAGACGAGCGTCATGAGGCCGCGCGGGGCGCGCGCCACGCCGGGCACCGCCGCGCGGACGCTCGGGGCGTCCGTGCCGTTGCCCTCAGGGCGCGTGACGACCGGTTCCGACGAACGGCTCACGGATCGAGCCTAGCGCGTGAGCTGTCCGGCGACCAGCGTGGAGGCCGCGTCGGACGATCCCGAGCTCCCGCCCACGCCCTCGTCGCGGATCAGGCGGCACTCGTCGCGCGGCCGGGCTTCAGTCCCAGCGTGCGCATCATCTCGGCCGTGACCTCCTGACGCGTAGCGTCGTAGCCCCGCCAGGGGTCGGTCCTGGCGCCGGCCAGGCGTCGTCCCATGTTGGCCATGGTGTAGGCGTCGGGACGCAGCCGGGCGCTGAGCTCGTCCCAGCGCAGCGGAGCGCTGACCGGGGCGCAGGCGCGGCGACGTGTCGAATAGGGCGCCACGAACGTGGCGCCCCGGCCGTTGCGCAGGTAATCGATGAACACCTTGCCGGCTCGCTTGGCCCGCGACATCGTGGCCAGGTACAGCTCGGGCTGAGCTCGGACCATGACGTCGGCGACCGCGTGCGAGAAGTCCTTGACCTCGTCCCACGAACGGGTCGGACGTAGCGGCACGACCACGTGCAGACCTTTGCCGCCGCTCGTCTTGACGAAGCTCGCCAGGCCGAGGTGCTCGAGCAGCGTGCGCAACGTCCGCGCCGCGGTGATCGTCTCGGCGAAGGGCAGGCCGTCGTCGGGGTCGAGGTCGAAGACCATCTGGTCGGGATGTTCGAGCGTCTCGATGTGCGAGCCCCAGACGTGCAGCTCGAGCGCGCTCATCTGCACGAGCGCGAGGATGCCCTCGAGCGACTCGACCGCGGGATAGGTGGCCGTCCCGTCCGACTCGCGGATCGGCACCGGGATGACGCTCTTCGGGAACTGTTCGACGCCGTGCTTCTGAAAGAAGCATTGACCGCTCATGCCCCCCGGGCAGCGAACCAGGGTGAGCGGCCGCCGCGCTATGTATGGCAGCAGCAGCGGCGCGACCCGCTCGTAGTAGCGGGCGACGTCGAGCTTGGTGACCCCGACATCGGGATACATGACGCGGCCGGGATGGCTGATGGCCACGCCAGCCACGATGGCCGGCTCCTCCTTGCCGCGCCCCTTTCCGCTCGAGCTCCCGGTGGGCCGGCCTTTGCCGGCAGCGGGGGGATCGGCAGCGGCGAGCCGGTCCTTGCCGGCGGCCTTCGGCCGGTCCTTGCCGGCGGCCTTGGGCCGGTCCTTGCCGGCGGCGGGGCCGGTCGCGGCGGCGGCGGTGGGCGCCGCGGGCGCAGCCGTCCCGTCGGGCGTCTCGAAGACGACCTCGTCGGCCGGCTTGTCGAAGCGCAGGCCCTTGAACGAGGAGTGGCGTAGCGCGTCGCGGCCGTTCCAGTCGAAGAACTCGATCTCGGCGACGACCTCGGGCCGCACCCAGCGCACGCCGGCTGCCGCCTTGCCACGCGGGGGGTTCACACAGAGCGGCTCGTCGACGACGAGCGGATCGAGGCGGCTGCGCAACTCGCGCATCGCTCTGTCGTCCCATCCGGTGCCGACCCGGCCGGCGCACACGACCGGCCCGCCGGGTCGCTCGTGGAACCCCACGAGCAGGGCGCCGATGCGATCGGCCACGCCGGCGCGCTCGGTGAAGCCGGTGACGAGGAACTCCTGGCGGCGGAGACACTTGACCTTGACCCAGTCGCGGCTGCGCCCAGAGCGGTAGGTCGACTCAGCGCGCTTGGCCACGGCGCCCTCGAGCTCGAGGGCGCAGACCTGGCCGAAGAACTGCTCGCCGCGGCCCCTGATGTGCTCGACGTACCGCACGCGGGCGCCGGCCGGCCGGCCCGCAAGGAGGCGCTCGAGCGCCTCCTTGCGGGCCACGAGCGGCGCCCCCCGAAGGTCGAAGCCGTCGAGGTACAGCA
>DATIYD010000147.1:0-3323 GCA_035517975.1 Thermoleophilia bacterium
CGCCTCGTGCGCGACTACCTCGAGCACGCCGGCTTTGCCGTGCAGGTCGCAAGCGACGGCGAGAACGCCCTGCATCACGTGCGCGCCACCAGGCCCGACCTGATGGTCCTCGACCTCGGTCTGCCCGACATGGACGGCCTCGACGTGACCCGTGCCGTGCGCGCCTTCAGCGCCCTGCCGATCATCGTGCTCACCGCGCGCGACGACGAGGCCGACCGCATCGTCGGCCTCGAGCTCGGCGCCGACGACTACGTTGTCAAGCCCTTCAGCCCCAAGGAGCTGGTCGCCCGGGTGCGCGCCGTGCTGCGCCGCACCGAGGGCGCCCAGCGCGCCGACGAGGTGCTGCACGTCGCCGACCTCGAGATCGACGTGCAGGCGATGCGCGCGAGCGCCGCCGGCGAGCGGCTCGACCTCACCCCGACCGAGTTCCAGCTCCTCGTCGCGCTCGCCCGCCGCCCCGGCCGCGTGCTCACCCGCGGCCAGCTCCTGCAGGCGGTGCGCGGCGTCGCCTTCGATTCCTACGAGCGCGCGATCGACGCCCACGTCAAGAACATCCGCCGCAAGCTCGAGGCCCACGACGGCGCGCCGCGCTACATCGAGACGGTCTACGGCGTGGGCTACCGCTTCACCGACGCGTGATGGACGACCCCAGGCGAGAGCCCGGCGGCCCGCTGAGCGGCCGGCCGCCCGAGGCGGACCGGTATGGGCCGCCGACCGACGGGCCGCCCTATTCGCGCCACCGGCGCCACGGTCACTCACGCGGCACCCCGCCGCCGTGGTGGCCGCAGGACGAACCCTGGCCACCGCCCGGCGGCTGGCGCGTACGCCGCCGCTTCGTGCGGCGCATCGCCCTGCTCCTGCTCGGGTTCATCTTCCTGATCGTCGTGCTGAGCGGTCTGTGGGGCACCTACGGCCCGGGCGCGGTCTACGGCAACCACATGGTGGCGCCGCGTCCCTACCACCCCTTCTTCGTGGTGGGGCCGCTGCTCGTCATCGTGCTCGTCGGCGGCTACATCGCCTGGCGCGTGCTGCGCCGCACCGCGGCGCCGGTCGCCGACGTGATGGAGGCGGCCGACCGGGTCGCGGCCGGCGATTACACGACGCGCGTCGACCCCCGCGGTTCCGACGAGGTGCGCCGCCTGGCCGGCTCGTTCAACGAGATGACCCGCCGCCTGCAGCTGAACGAGGAGCAGCGCCGCGCCCTGCTTGCCGACGTGGCCCACGAGCTGCGCACGCCGCTGTCGGTCGTGCGCGGCAACGTCGAGGGCATGCTCGACGGGGTGATCCCGCGCGACGACGAGCGCCTCGCCTCGCTGCTGGCCGCGACCCAGCGCATGACCCGCCTGCTCGAGGACTTGCAGACGCTGTCGACGGCGCAGGCCGGCGTGCTCCACCTGCACCGTGAGCCGACCGACCCGCGCCGCCTGGTCGACGACGTGGTGCGTGCCTTCGCGCCGCTTGCGGGCGAGCGCGGCGTGAGCCTGACGGCGCAGGCCGACGGCGCCCCCGAGCTCGAGGCCGACCCCATGCGCCTGCGCCAGGTGCTCGACAACCTGGTGGCCAACGCCGTGCGCTACACGCCGCAGGGCGGCTCGGTCGTGGTGCACTCGTGGCGCGCCGGCGACGACGTGCTCTTTGCCGTGGCCGACAGCGGCCGCGGTATGGCCCCCGACGAGCTCGCCCACCTCTTCGAGCGCTTCTCCAAGTCGGCCGACTCGAAGGGCAGCGGCCTGGGCCTCGCCATCGCGCGCAGCCTGGTCGAGAGCCACGGCGGCCAGATCGCCGCCCAGAGCGAGCCGGGCCACGGGACGACGATCACCTTCCGCCTGCCGCTCACGCCGCCGCGCTAGCGCGCGAGAGCGCCGTCGCACCTGCCGGCGCGTGGGCGCGCAAGGGCGCCGTCGCACCCGCCGGGGCTATCGCGATCGCGGCTCAGCCCGCGGGCGCGCGACGCTGCTGGCGGCGGTGCGCCTGGAACCACTCCTGGTGGGGCGGCACCGGCCGACCCACCGTCCAGAGAAAGACATAGGCGCCGTTGTCGCCGAGAAAGCGGAACTCGCGCCGCAGCTCGGCCACCGTGTCCGCGAACGAGCCGAGGCCGGCGAGGTAGCGGGCGAAGCCGCCGTGCAAGCGGTCGAGCTCGATCATGCGCTCGGCGTTCTGGATCGTGGCCTCGATCTTGCGACGGTTGCGGATGATGCGTGGATCCTCGGTCAGGCGGTCGACGTCGGCCGGCGTCATGGCGGCGACCTTGCGCGGATCGAAGCCGTGGAAGGCGGCGCTGATGCCGTCCCACTTGGCCTCGACCACGCTCCAGCTCATGCCGGTCGAGAAGATCGGCCGGCAGAGCGCTTCGAGGTAGCCGGCCAGCGATTTCGGCTCCTCGGCGGTCCAGCCCGGTGGTCTCATGACCATGACGCCCTCCTTCTCGTTTGGCCGTGCCGCATCGTATCCGGCGAGTCTTCCCGATGGACCGCCGTTTGCGCTCCGCACCGGCGTGTCGTGCGGCACCGGCGCTCGCGGCCGCATGGCCCGGTCGGCGGCGTTCCGGGCTCGGTCGCAACGGCTTCTGGCTGCCCGGCGCGGGAAGGCTCCTTTGGAGTCTACGACGTAGGAGGGACGATGAGTCGCTATCTCATCTCGGGGACGTACACGGCCGAAGGTTCGAAGGGCCTCATGCACGAGGGAGGCAGCAAGCGGCGAGAGCACATCGCGGGGATGGTCAAAGACGCCGGCGGCACGCTCGAGGCCTACTACTGGGCCTTGGGCGACACCGACTTCTACGCGATCGCCGAGATGCCCGACGTGGCGAGCGTGACGGCCGTGGCGCTCACGGTCTCCGGCTCGGGCGCGGTACGCGTGAAGACGACCGTGCTGCTCACGGCCGAAGAGATCGACCAGGCGGCGGGCAGGAAGGTCAGCTATCGCCCGCCTGGCGTCTGAGGCAGGCCGGTCGCGGCTACAGGCAAGTCTGGCGCGACAATGAGGGGGCGGGCGGCAAAGCCGCCCGCCCCCCGACCCATCTTCTCCCCTAGGCCCCCTACGTAGGAAGACGTAGGAGCGGCCGCGTCCGTGGGTCGTTCTTCAGGCCGTGGCGACGGCCTCGCGGGCGACGGTCTCGCGGGCGAACTCCGCCGCGCGAGCCAGAGCCGCGTCGTCGGGCTGACCATCGGCGCACGAGGCCATCTCGGCGAACTGCGTGAGCATGGCGTCGCCCGAGCTCAGCATGAACTGACGCACGGGCTCGGCCAGCGCTCCCTGGCAGTGGAAGAAGCCGACGAGCTCCGCGCTCGCCGCCGCCTCGCGGCAGGCGTCGAGCCAGG
>DATIYD010000148.1:0-3295 GCA_035517975.1 Thermoleophilia bacterium
GGGGCGCGTTCCTGCGCGCGCGCCCCGCGCCGCTCGCCACTTCAGCCGTGCAGCCTCTCGAGGACCCACGCCATGTTGCGTCCGAGATCGCTCATGGTGCGCAGGCCTTCGGCGTCGTCTTCGACGGCGCCGATCTCGGCCCCAATGCCGAAGTTCCAGTAGCTCGAGCCGACCACGATCATCTCGGCGATCTGGAAGAAGTGGTTGACCGAGTCGAAGGCGTGCATGGCGCCGCCGCGACGCACCGCGATGACCGCCGCCCCGACCTTGCGGGCCAGCGGGTTGCCGCTCTTGCGGGTGGCGTAGCCGGCCCGCTCGATGAGCCCGCGCATGGTCGCGTTGGCGTCGCCGAAGTAGACCGGCGTGCCGAGCAGGATGCCGTCGGCCGCCAGCATGGTCGCGATGCAGTCGTTGACGCCGTCGTCCTTGACGCCGCTACAGCGATTGTCGTTGGTCTCGGCGCACTTGAGACAGGCGGTGCAGCCCGAGATGCGGGTGCCGGCGAGCTGCACGAGCTCGGTCTCGATGCCGGCGGCTTCGAGCTCGACGAGGACGCGCCGCAGCAGGATGGCGGTGTTGCCGTCGCGTCGCGGGCTCGAGTTGAATGCGGCGACCTTCATGGACGCTCCTTGCTGTTCGGGACGGGCAGTGGCGGACCGTCGTCGCCGGCGAGGGACCGGCGCAGTCGGACGAGGCCGAGCGTGTCGCGGGCGCCAAAGGCGAGCAGGCTGCGAGCGAGCTCGTCGGCGCGCTCGGACGCGGTGTCGGGATGCACCGCCTCGGCGTAGGCGGTCTGGAGGTCGCCGTCGCCGCGCACCTCACCGAGATCGGCGGGATCGAGCTCGGGCGCGACGGCGCGCAGCAGGTCGTCGAGCGACCACGGCTGCGCCGCACCGGACGCGCGCCAGACCGGCTGAGCGACGGGCAGCAGATCGCTGAGACGCGCGTCGATCGCACGGAGCTGCTCGCGCAGGTCGGCGTAACGCGCGCCGAGAGCCGCGAGGACGTCGTGCGCGACGCCGCCGTAGACCAGGACGGGGCCCTTCGTGCCGAGGGTCGCGACCACCGTCTCGGCGAAGGCGCGCATAGGGGCGTCGCCGCTCGTGTCGATGAACTCGCGATGCTCGAGCTCGCCGGCGGCCCGCTCGACATGGCAGGACCACTGGAAGGGCAGCGGCTCCCACGGCCGCGTGCCGGCCCAGACGGGCACGGCGCGGCGCACGGTCTGGACACCCAGGTAGAAGCGCGGGAACGACAGGGCGGCGAGGGCGGCAGCCGGCCGCCGATCGGACCTGCGGGGCGGCGCGGCATCGTGCGGCTCGGCCCCCGAGCAGGTCTCGAGGAAGGGACAGCCGAAGGGCCGCGAGCAAGCCTCTGAGACGTCGTGAGCGGGCAGATCGCCGGCGAGCGTCGCGGCGCAGCCGGCGATCCAGTCGGGGATACGGGGGCTGAGCTCGTCGACGCGGGCGCTGACGTCGGTCTCGTGCAGCAGTCCGCGATAGTCGCCGTCGCCGCGATACACGAACTCGCGGTCGATGCAGGCCAGCGCCACCTCGTTGAGCGGCACCCCGGCGCCCCGCACGACCCACGTCTGCACGGCGGCATCGTCGACGTGGTGCCGCCTGACCTCGGTGGCCGACTTGACCTCGATCATGCGTGCGATGCCGGCCTCGCGCCGCAGCACGTCGGCGCGCACGAGCACGCCGCCGTGGCTGAACGTGGCCTCGAACAGGGTGAGGTCGCCCCGGCGGGCGAGCAGGCGCGCCGTGTCGCGCAGCGCCGCGCCCAGCGTGGGCGGATCGATGAGCACGCCGTCGCCCTGCAGAGTGCGCGCCACGGCCCCGACCTCGTGACCCATGGCGAAGCTTCGCCGCGTCGCCGGTGGATAGACGGCGAGCTCGGGCCGGCGCACCTCGAGCCAGAGACGCTTGGGGCACTGGCGCCAGGCCATGACGCGTGATTTCGAGAGGCGGACGGAGCTCACCGTCCGATTGTATCGCCAGCGGACGACGGACGGCGCCCGGCCGCTTCGGGCGGGACGCCCCGGCCGCCGATGAGCTCAGGGCTGCTTGACCAGGTACTCGAACGCCGCCAGGGCCGCTCGCGCGCCCTCGCCCGCGGCCACCACGATCTGCTTGTCGCGGTTGTCGGTCACGTCGCCGGCCGCGAAGACGCCTCGCACCCCAGTGGCGCCGTGCTTGTCGACCGCGATCTCGCCGACCACGCTGGTCTCGAGCAGGTCGAGCGCGAACTCGCTGTTGGGGAACAGGCCGACCTCGACGAAGACGCCGTCGACGTCGAGTCGGCGGGTCTCGCCCGAGCGCACGTCGCGCACGGTGAGCCCCTCGACCTTGCCGTCACCGTGGATCTCGACGGGCTCGTAGTAGCGCAGCGACTCCACATGCGGGGCCGCCGAGGCCTTGTCCTGAAGGATGGCGTCGCCGGTCCAGTCGCCGATCGACACGAGGTAGACCTTGGTCGCCACGCCGTCCATCTCGACCGCGGCCTCGAGACCGGAGTTGCCGGCTCCCACCACGGCGATGGTCGAGCCCTTGAAGAGCGGCCCGTCGCAGGTGGAGCAGTAGACCACGCCCTTGCCGGTCAGCCTGCGCTCGCCGGGCACGTTCAGACGGCGCTTCTGCACGCCTGTCGCGATGATCACGGTCGAGGCGCGCACGCTGCGCCCGCTCTCGAGCTCGATCACCTTGCAGCGGCCTTCGACACTGAGGCCGACCACGCGCTCGCCGATGAGCTCGGCGATCTCGTACTTGGCCGCCTGTTCGTGGTAGCGCTCGGCCAGGTCGGGACCGCTGATGGCACCGAACCCCGGGTAGTTCAGGACCTCGGTCGTGAGCCCCACCTGCCCGCCGAGGTCCAGGGCGATCACGATCGTGCTCAGGTTCTTGCGCGCCGCGTACATGGCGGCCGTGAGGCCGGCGGGGCCGGCGCCTACCACGGCGACGTCGTAGACGTCGCGCAGGGGCTCGCCCTCGCCGCGGCCGAGCCTGCGATCGAGCTCGCCGGTGGCGTTCAGCCGGGCGAGGTCGTCGTACCCGCCGACCTTGTCGCCGTCGAGGAAGATCTGCGGCACGCTGCGCATGCCCGAGCGCTCGACCATCTCCGCCTGGCGAGGCTCGTCGGTGGTGATATCGATCTCGTCGTAGGGGATGTCCTTGGCGCGCAGCAGCGCCTTGGCCTTGAGGCAGTACGGACACCATTCCTTGGTGTAGATCTCGATCCTGGCCACGTCGCGCTTCCTCTCGGCGGCGAGTCGCCCCGCCCGCCGCACCGTTCT
>DATIYD010000149.1:0-6640 GCA_035517975.1 Thermoleophilia bacterium
CTGGTGCAGTTCGCCGAGAACGTGCGCCGCGGGGTCAACTTCATCTGCAACTGCTGCCGCTGCTGCTGCGAGACGATGATCGCCGCCCGGCGCTTCGCCGTGCTCCGCCCCGTCCACACGACGCGGTTCATGCCGGTGCTCGACGAGAAGGCGTGCACCGGCTGCGGCCGCTGCGCCGAGACCTGCCCGGTCGAGGCGATGCGCCAGGAGCTGCCGGGGGCCACCCCGGCGGTCGACCGCTCGGTCTGCATCGGCTGCGGCGTCTGCAGCCGGAGCTGTCCACGACGCGCGATCCTTCTCACCGTGCGCCCCGAGCGCATCGTGACCCCGCTCGACTCGGCACACCGGACGGTGGTGATGGCGATCGAGCGCGGCAAGCTCCAGAACCTGGTCTTTCCGGAGCAGGGGCTCCCCAGTCATCGGGCGCTGGCCGCCGTCCTGGGCGTCATCCTGCGGCTGCCGCCGGTCAAGCAGGTCATGGCCAGCGAGCAGATCAAGTCGCGCTACCTCGAAGGATTGATCGCGCGGCGCCGGTTCTGGTGAGGTGCCCCGAGGCCGGCGCCGTTTGACGGCACCGGCCTCGGGGCACTGGCAACCGTGCCCGGCGAAAGGACGATCCCATGGAGGACGAGAGAGGACGCCCACACGAGCCCACGTCGTCGACGACGACGCTGCGCCGCGGCGCCGTGCCGTTCCTGTGCGGCCTGCTCGCTCTGGGCCTGCTCGCGTTCATCGTGCAGAACGGTCAGCGGGCCGACGTGCACTGGCTGGCCTGGACCTTCACCGCGCCGCTGTGGGTCGACCTCATGCTGCCGGCCGTCGTGGCCGTGCTCGTCGCCGGGCTCGTCGCGCTGCTCGTGATGCGTCGCCGGCGGCGTACGCCTCGCTAGGGCGCCTCGTCGGATACAATCGCTGCGGTTCCGTGCCTGCCCGAAAGGGGGTCGAGATGAAGGTGACGCTGCTCTCCGAGGCCGACCTGCGCGCCTGTGCCGGCTTCGACCGCGAAGCGCTCGAAGCCGTCGCCCAGGGTTTCTCGCGCCTTGCCGAGGGACGCGCCACGGCGCCACCCGTCATCGCCATCGAGATCCCCGAGCACAACGGCGAGGTCGACATCAAGACGGCCTACATGGAGGGGCTCGACAGCTTCGCCGTCAAGATCGCTTCGGGCTTTCCCGACAACCCCGAGCGGGGGTTGCCGCGAGGCACCGGCATGATGGTGCTGATCAGCGCCGAGACCGGGTTCCTGCTGGCGTTGCTGGTCGACAACGGCTATCTCACGGAGCTGCGCACCGGCCTCGCCGGCGCCCTTGCGGCCGACCGCCTGGCGCGCCGCGAGATCGAGACGGCCGGGGTGATCGGCTCGGGCTCCCAGGCCCGCTATCAGATGCGCGGCCTGAAGATGGTGCGCGACTTCAAGCGGCTGTACGTGTACGGCGTGGTCGCCGAGGAGCTCGCGCACTTCGTCGACGACATGGAGGCCGAGCTGGGCGTCGAGGTGATCGTCGCCACGACGGCCGAGACCGTGGTGCGTGAGAGCGACGTCGTGGTCTGCGCGACACCGGCGCGCGCGCCCTACCTGCGGGCGCAGTGGTTGCATCCCGGCCTGCACGTGACCTCGATGGGCTCCGACATGCCCGGCAAGCAGGAGCTCTTCGCGGACTGCTTCGCGCGGGCCGACCGCGTGGCCTGCGATCGCGTGTCGCAATGCGTCGCCATCGGCGAGCTGCACCACGTGACCGACGCCGGCGTGCTCGACGAGAGCCGCATCGACGAGCTCGGCGAGCTCACGGCCGGCATCAAGCCGGGGCGGCAGACCGACGATGAGATCACGATCTGCGACCTGACCGGCGTGGGCGTGCAGGACACGGCGATCGCCAGGCTCGCCTACCGGCGCGCCCTGGCCGCCGGCCTCGGCGTCACGTTCGGCGACTGAAAACAGAACGGCAAGGAGCCGACCGGCCTGAAGCGGGCGGCCGCTCGCGGACCCCGTCGGCGACCATGATGCGAAGGAGGACCGGCATGGCAGCGACCCAGCCGTTCGTCGTCTTCAAGCTCGAGCGACTGCTGTCGGCCTACGAGAAGGACGTCGAGATCAACCTTTCCGAGAGCGGCGTCCACCCCTTGAGCATGCGCGCGCTCCTCGAGCTCCAGGGTGGCGACGTCGACGCCGAGCTCGCGGCGATCGCCGGCACCGAGCTCGACTACCCGCAGGCCAACGGCTCGCCCGAGCTGCGCCGGGCGATCGCCGGCTGGTATCCCGGCGCCACGGCCGAGAACGTGCTCGTCACCGTCGGCGCCATCCAGGCCAACTTCACGAGCCTCCTCACCGTGACCGCGCCCGGCGAAGCGATCGCCGTGATGCAGCCCAACTACCAGCAGTTCTGGGGGCTGGCACAGAACCTGGGCCGCACGATGACCACCTTCGCACTCAAGCAGGGCCGCGGCTGGGCGCTCGACGTCGACGAGCTGCAGGACGCGGTCGCGCCGCAGACGCGGTTCCTGGCCGTGGTCAATCCGAACAACCCGACGGGGCGCGTCCTGCGCCGCGAGGAGCGGGCCGCGATCGTCTCGGCGGCGGAGCGCACCGGAGCCTGGCTGCTGGCCGACGAGGTCTACGCCGGCGCCGAGCGCGACAGCGACGAGATCACGGAGACCTTCTACGGCGGCTACGAGCGGGTGCTCGCCGTCGGCAGCATGTCCAAGGCCTACGGGCTGCCCGGCCTGCGCATAGGCTGGGTCGTCGGTCCCGCCGACGTCGTCGCCCGCATGTGGGCCTGGCAGGACTACGTCACGATCTGCGCGACGTGTCTCGGCAACCGGCTCGCGGCCATCGCTCTCTCACCAGAGGTGCGGCCGCGTCTCATCGAACGTACGCGCGGCTACGTGCGCCGCGGCTTCGAGACCGTGGCGTCGTGGGCCGCCGGCCGCGACGACGTCGAGGTGCAGCCCCCCGACGCGGCCGCCGTCTGCTTCGTCAAGTACACGAAGCCGGTCAACTCGACCGAGCTCGTCCTGCGCCTCGTGCGCGAGAAGGACGTCTTCGTCGTGCCCGGCGACCTGTTCGGCCTCGACGGCCACCTTCGCGTGAGCTTCGGGCTTCCCGAGGACTACGTCCGGGCCGGCCTCAGCCGCCTCGGCGAGCTGCTCGACGAGATCGAGTAGCCGCGCTCCATGGCGACCGCGGCGAGCGCGCAGTCCACGGCGCGACCGGGCGTGATCGAGCTCGCCTTTGGCGAGCCCGACCCGACCCTCTTTCCTGCCGCCGGACTGGCCGAGGCCGCCGGCGAGGCGCTCGCCGACGGCGGCGCGACGGTCCTGCCCTACGGGGCCAACGCGGGACCGCCAGCCCTGCGCCGCCGCCTGGCCCAACGCCTCACAGGGCTCGAGGGCCACGAGACCGGCGTCGACGAGACGCTCGTGAGCGGCGGCAACTCCCAGGCGCTCGACCACCTGGTCACGCTGTTCTGCCGGCCGGGCGACGCCGTGCTGGTCGAGCGCCCGACCTACAGCCTGGCGCTCTCCATCCTGCGCGACCATCCCGTCTCGGTCGAGGCGCTCGCCTTCGACG
Organism: Thermoleophilia bacterium; assembly: GCA_035517975.1. GTDB lineage: Bacteria > Actinomycetota > Thermoleophilia > UBA2241 > UBA2241 > Bog-752. The sequence goes on from DATIYD010000149.1 coordinate 3,569, forward strand.
AGCAGGGCCTCGACGTGGCCGCGCTCGAGCGGCGCCTGACCGGCCCGCAGGCCGACGTCCGGCCGGCGCGCCTGCTCTACACCATCCCGACCTTCCACAACCCCACTGGTGTCTCGCTGGCGCCCGAGCGCCGGCGCCGGCTGGTCGAAGTGGCCGCCGACCGCGGACTGCTCATCGCCGAGGACGACGTCTATCGGGAGCTCTGGTACGACGAGCCGGCGCCACCCTCGCTGTGGAGCCTGGCGGCGCCCGGCACCGTGGTGCGCCTGGGATCGTTCGCCAAGACCGTGGCGCCGGGGCTCCGCGTGGGCTGGGTCAACGCCGCGCCGGCCCAGGTCGAGCGCATCGCGACGAGCGGCCTGCACGACAGCGGCGGCTGCCCCAGCCAGTTCGCGGCGGCCGTCGTCGAGCGCTTCCTCGCCGCCGGCCGCTACGACGGCCACGTCGCCGGGCTGCGCGCCGCCTACCGCGGCCGGCGCGACGCCCTGACCGACGCCCTGGCGGACCGCCTGCCCGAAGGCTGTGCGTTCTCGCTGCCGCGCGGCGGTTTCTTCGTGTGGATCGAGCTGCCCTCAGGGCTGCGGGCGAGCGAGCTGCTGGAGGCCGCCGAGGCGGCCGGCGTCTCGTACGTGCCCGGAGCCCGCAGCCACCTCGACGGCCACGACGCCGGCCTGCGCCTGGCCTTCTCGCTCTACGACGAGCAGCGCCTCACCGAGGCCGCGACCAGGCTGGGCCTCGTGATCACCGCGGCGCTGAGGCGGCCGGCCCGGTGAGCCGGCCGACGAACTCGACGACCGCGAGGTAGACCAGCAGCACGACGAGGGTCCACACGACGCCGGCGACGCCGGGCGTGCCCCAGAAGACCAGCACCACGCCGGCCACGACGAGCCCGGTGATCTGCAGCGCGCGATGGTGCGCGGCGACCCAGCCGCCGACGGGGCCGAGGTCGAGACCCTTCGCCTCGGCCCGTGAGCCGAGCGACCCGAAGCCCTCCGACAGCGCCTCGCGCAGCCGCACCGCCCACCTCGCCTGGCCCAGGATCATCGCGCCGATGCCGACGATCAGCCCCACCACGAACACGGTACGGGCGGCCGCGCGCAGGCCGCTCGCCAGCGCGTCGAAGATGGCCGCCGCCGCGTCGCGCGGCAGTTGTGGGCTGCTGACCGCGTCGAGGTAGGCTCCGCGCCCGAGGTGATAGCCCACCAGGGTCACTGCCATGGCGGCGGCCAGCGCGAGGGCGAGCTGCGCCACCGTGCGGCGCCGGCGCCACGAGACCGCGATCGCACCCGCCCAGGCGGCGATGAGCAGCAGTGGGAGGGCGACGTGCAGCTTCTGGAAGAACCTGACCCAGCCCTGAGCCTTGGCCAGGTTGTCGGAATGGAAGATGACGAACGTCGTGGCGTCGGGCGTGACGGCCACGCCGTCGAGCGCATGGATGCCTCGTTCGTCGAGGGTGGCCTTGATGCGGTCGGCCAGCGGCGCGAGATCGAGGCTGATGTCTCCGTTGGTCGTCGTGACCACCCCACCCTGGTTGCCGAGCAGCGCCGCCTTGACCGTGGCATGACCCTTCTCGTTGGCCGTCGCCCAGATCCGGCTGAACGCGGGTGACGACACGAAGGCCAGGGTCGCCTTGTAGGCGTAACCCTTGAGCGTGTTGCTGAGGGGGGCGGCGAAGATCTGGGCCCACGACGGCAGCACGCCGTTCAGCTGCTGCTGGACGTTCACCTTGTTCCATAAGCCGTTGGTCACCGCGTGCGCGGCTGCCGTCTGGATGGCGGGATTGGAGCTGAGGGGCGCCACGGCCTTCACGTAGTTCTGGGTGTTCAGGAGGTCGCGGTCCATCCAGGATACGGCGAGCGTCAGGGGCGCAAGCAGGGTGGCGATGACGATCAGCGCGACCACGAGGGGCCGCCGCCAGCGACCGGGACGTCGCGGCACAGCCGACGCCGGCGCATCGTCTCGGTCGCCGGCCGAGCCCGCCTGGGCGGCGGCCGGCGGCGCGTCGCCGCCCCCTGAGGCCGGCATCTCCGCGGTCGTGCCCGCGGTCGTGTCGAGAGCGGCCGTGGGCGCCTCGCCCTGGTCGAGCGGCGTGGTCGCGGCCTCGGTCTCGTCGTGGTGCGACTCGTCGTGCGGCTTGTCAGCCCCGCGTCGCTTGTGGCCCGCTGGCTTGGGCTCAGCCTCGCCGGGCTGGGTGCCCTCGGTGCCGGTGTCGTCGTCGGCCATGCCACTACCTCCGGTCGCGTGGAGGACGGGGTGTGCCGTGGCCGTGCGTGGCGCCGCGGGGTCCCGCCTATGCGCTACGTACCCAGCACCGGCGGACCGGACACCCGCTCACATGTCGGCGTCCGGGTCGCGGAACGCATCGCCCGGTTCGGGCTGCTCAGAGGAGTACAGCGAGACGAGCCGGGCCACGGCGGTCACCAGGAACACCTGGCCGAGCATGGCTTCGAGCACGACGAGCACCCGCGGCACCGCCGCGCCCGGCGTGAAGTCGCCGAACCCCACGGTCGTCATGGTGATGAAGCTGAAGTAGAGGTAGATCGACGGGTCCTTCTGGGCGCCCTGGGCGAAGAAGTTCGGATGGACGCCGTTGACGCCGAGGTACACGAACGTGAACAGCAGCCCGATCATGAGGTAGACGCAGATGGCCGCGACCAGAAGGCGCAGCGTCACGCGCCGGCTGATGAGGATGCGCCGGCCGATGGCCGCCGGAGAGATGAGCAGAAGGGCGAACAGCATGAAGTAGACCCACCCGCTGAAGCGCGTCGCGTTCGTGAGGGCCACGGCCAGCGAGGCCGCGACCGCGATCGTGGCGGCCACCCAGGCGATCTGCATCGTGCGGTGCTTGGCTTCCGAGGTCGACAGTGCGAGGAGCAGCGTCGCCGCGGTGAGCGGCGTGTAGGCGAAGGTCGCCCACCGGCCGGTGCCGACCAGACCGATCACGCAGATGTCGAGGAGCAACAGCCCGAACAAGAAGAAGTAGCGCTCACTCCGGGGCTCGGGCCGGCGGATCCGGCGGAGCGGGCCGGCACGACCGGCGCGAGCGCCGCCGTCGGGCTCTTCGCCGGCGCC
>DATIYD010000150.1:0-2776 GCA_035517975.1 Thermoleophilia bacterium
TCGCGCTCACGCGACCGCATCGCCGCCGGCTACCCGCGCACCGCCCGCCGCGTGTCCGGCTACAACCTGCCTGAGCTGCTCGCCCCCGAGCCCAACCTGGCGCGCGTGTTCGCCGGCTCCGAGGGCACGCTGCTGCTCTTCACCGAGCTCGAGGTGCTGCTCGACGAGCGGCCCGAATCGCGGCCGCTGGCGGCGCTCACCTTCGCCAGCCTGCGAGCCGCCCTCGAGGCGAACCTGGCCATCCTGACGACGGGTCCCTCGGCCGTCGAGCTCATCGATCTCGTGCCGCTGCGAGGCTCGCCCAACCTGCGGCGATTCACCCGTCTCGGTCCGATCCTCGACGACGACGATCCCGTCGTGCTGCTCGTCGAGTATCAGGGCAGCCGCGACGAGGGCCTGGCCGGGCTCGACCGGCTGCGCGCGCTCGACGCCGGGCTCGGCGCCCGCACCACCGTGGTCTTCGCCGACCCCGCCGAGGTGAGCGAGGCCTGGGAGCTGCGCCGGGCCTCGTTGCCGCTGCTGATGGGGGCTCCGGGTGTCGAGCGGCCCGCCTCGTTCGTCGAAGACACGGCCGTGCCGCCCGAGCGCCTCGCCGACTACGTCGACGAGTTCCAGCGCCTCGTCGCCTCGCATGGAGTGCGCGCCTCGTTTACCGGGCACGCCTCGGCCGGCTGCATGCACGTGCGCCCCATGCTCGACCTGAAGACGGCAGCCGGCGTGGGCCGGCTCGAGGCCCTCGCCCTCGAGGTGGGCCGTCTGGTGGCGGAGCGCCACGGCGCCTTCTCCGGCGAGCACGGTGACGGCTTTTCGCGCTCGTGGTTCAATCCCGAGCTGTTCGGTCCCGAGCTCTACGCCGAGTTCGTGGCGCTCAAGGACCTCTTCGATCCGCGGCGCCTGCTCAGCCCGGGCCGCAAGGTCGAGGGACCGCCGATCGCCGACAACCTGCGCTTCGGGGCTGGCTACCGCGACCGTTCGGGCTGGCGGCCGCGCCTCTCGTACGCTCGCGAGGGCGGCCTCGACCTGGCCGTCGAGCGCTGCTTCGGGGCCGGTCTGTGCAAGAAGCAGACCGGCACCATGTGCCCGCCGGCCATGGCCTCGGGCGACGAGTGGCTGACGACGCGCGCCCGCGCCAACCTGCTGCAGGCGCTCGTGGCCGGCGCCGTGCCGCTGGCCGAGCTCGGCGAGGACGAGTTCGAGGACGTGCTCGGCTCGTGCGTGGCCTGCAAGGCCTGCGCCGCCGAGTGCCCGGCGGCCGTCGACATGGCGAGCCTCAAGGTCGAGTGGCTTGCCGAGGTCAACGCGCGTCACGGCGTACCGCCGCTCGCCCACGGGGTCGCCAACCTGCGCTCGCTGTGCCGCCTGGCGGCCCCCGCGGCGCCGCTGCTGAACGCGCTGGGGCGGGGGCGTCTGGCGCGCGCCGTCATGCCGCTGGCCGGCGTCGATCCCCGGCGGCCGGCGCCGGCGATCGCGCGGCGCTCGCTCACGCGCCGCGAGCGCGACCGCGCCGGTGTGAGGCGCCCGTTCAGCCGCCGCGAGCGCGCGGGATCCCCGGCGGCCGACGTCATCGTCTTCGCCGACTGCTTCATCGAGCACCAGGAGCCCCACATCGGCGAGGCGCTGGTCGAGCTGCTGCGGGCCGGCGGCCACACGCCGCAGGTCGTGAGTGCCGGCTGCTGCGGCCGCACCATGCTGTCGGTCGGCATGATCGACAAGGCGCGCCGGGCGGCGCGAGCGACCGCCCGGTCGCTCGCGCCGTACGCCCGGGCCGGGTCGCCGATCGTGTTCCTCGAGCCGAGCTGCCAGGCGATGGTGTGCGACGACTGGGAGCGCCTGTTGCCCGGCGACGCAGCCGCCGCCGCGGTGGCCGCCGTCGCGCGCTCCGGCCTCGCCCTTGTGGCTGACGACGCGGCGGCCGGCAAGCTGCGCTTCGCCGGCGGCGGGCGCGCCCTCGTGCACCCGCACTGCCACGAGCGGGCGGTGTTCGGCGTCGACGACACCCTGCGCGCGCTGCGCTGCGTGCCCGATCTCGACCTGTGCGTGCTCGAGGCAGGCTGCTGCGGCATGTCCGGCGTGTTCGGCTATCGCAAGGAACGCTACGAGCTCAGCGTGCGCATCGCCGAGCGGGCCCTGCTGCCGGCCGTGCGGGCGGCCGCGCCCGGCGACGCCGTGCTGGCGACCGGCACGTCGTGCCGGTCACAGATCGGCGACCTCGCCGGCCGCCCGGCCCGCCATCCCCTGGAACTGCTCGCCGAGCGGCTCCAGGCCTGATCGCGCCGAACGCGGCCGCTGCCGCTGGCGTTCGGCCGTCCGAGCGCATAGACTGAACAGCAGACGTCGGCCACCCCGGCCCCCTCGCGGGGCGCGCGGCGGCCGTCGCCATGAAACCGATGAACGACGCGCCAGCAAGAGCCAAGAGTCGCGCCCCCGAGGCGGTCGTCGTCGAACTCAACCTCTGCAAGGCCTGCGGCATCTGCGCAGACCTCTGCCCCCGCGACGTGTTCGATCGCGACGGTATGGGCCGTCCGGTCGTGGCGCGTCTTGCCGAGTGCACCTCCTGCGCGTTCTGCGAGCGGCACTGCCCCGACTTCGCCATCGAGATCGTCCGTTCGAAGGGTGGCTCCTGATGCCTCAGCCTCGCCGCCTGGTCGAGGGCAACGAAGCGGTCGCCGAGGGCGCCATCGCGGCCGGCGCGCGCTTCTTCGCCGGTTATCCGATCACGCCCTCGACCGAGATCGCCGAGGTGCTGTCGCGGCGCCTGCCGCAGGTCGGCGGCCAC
>DATIYD010000151.1:0-5339 GCA_035517975.1 Thermoleophilia bacterium
GGCGCCGGCCGCGAGCGCCTGATCGGTGGCGGCGCGGGCCTGGTCGTGAGCGCGGGTCGCGGCCGCCAGGTTCGCGGCGGCCTCGTCGAAGGCGGTCTGCGCAGCGGCCAGACCGGCCGCGTTGTCGACGATGGCGGCCAGCTCGCGCGCCTCGTCGGCCAGCTCGGCCCGGCGTGCGGCCGCTGCCGCCGCGGCGGCCAGCGCCGCCTCGGCGGCGCCGCGGGCGGCGTTCGCGCCGTCGGCCACCACCTCGGCCTTCTCGAGCTCGAGGACCGCCACGCAGAGGTCGTTGCGGCGGTCGTGGACGAGGCGGTCGAGGCTCGCGAACGGTTCGGCCCGGCGCGCGGCGTCGAGCTCGGCCCGCAGCCGCTGCACGTCGGGGGCTGCCGCCGCGAGCGCGTCGGCGTCGGCCTGGGCTTCGGTCACCTCGTCGAGTCGCGCGACCACGCCCTGAGCGGCGGTGAGCTCGGCCAGCGCCGCCTGTTCGGCGGCCGCCGCCGCTGCTGCTGCCTCTTCGGACTCGCAGACCTGATCGACGAGCCGTTCGAGGCGCTCGCCCACCTCGTCGGCTGCGGCGGCGCCGGTGGTGCGCAGGACGGCGTCGCGCTCGGCGACGGCCTGCTGCACCTGATGCTCGATGACCTGGGCATCGGCCTTGAGGGCTTCCTGGACCTCGCGAAAGCGATCGGTGCGAAAGAGGCGCTGCAGGATCTCCTCGCGCTCCCTGCCGTTGGACTGCAGCAGCTCCTGGAACTTGCCCTGGGGCAGCATGACGACCTGGCGGAACTGCACGCTGCGAAAACCGAGCAGCTCCTCGACCCGCGCCGTGACGTCGGTGGGCTTGGTGGCGAGCGGGCGGCCCTCGGCCGACGGGTCGTCGGGCGACGCGTCGCTGCGGTCCCAGAGGGCGGCGGTCGGGTTTTCGACGGTGACGCCGTCGCCGCGGCGTTTGGGCCGCTGCTGCCAGGGGCTGCGCCGCACGCGGTAGCGCTTGCCCCCGACGGCGAAGTCGAGGCTGACCTCGGTGCGGAGCGCCGGGTCGGCGTGATCGGAGCGCATGTCGCGGCCCTGGCGCGCCCGCGGGTCGGAGGTCGAGCCGCTGCTCGTGTCGCCGTAGAGCGCGAACGCCATGGCGTCGAGGATCGTCGTCTTGCCGGCGCCGGTGGGACCGTGGATGAGGAAGAAGCCGTAGCGGCCCAGGGCGGCAAAGTCGAGCACCTGGCGGCCGCCGTAGGGCCCGAAGGCCTGCATGACGAGGATCTCGGGCTTCACGGCCGCGACTCGCCGGCCGGCGGGGCGACAAGGGACGGGGCGACGAGCGGCTGCGGGCCCGTCACGTCTCGCGCCGCTCGCGTTCGAGCCGGTCGATCACGGCCTCGAGGGTCGCCCGTTCGTCGGCCGACAGCGGTTCGTCGGTGACGAGCTCGAAGAAGTCGGCGAAGTGGTCGGACGCGCTGCGCGAGGCGAGATCGGCCAGCCCGGGGGCCTTGAGGTCGGCGCCGGCGAGGCGGGGGAACTCGAGGTGCAGGCAGTTGGGGTACGCCTGCTGAAGCTGGGCCATGGCGTTGAGCAGAGCACCGGGATCGGTGAGGCGGGCGCAGACGTAGTCGTCGCGGGCCGTATCGGCCGGCGCGCGGTCGAGCAGCTCGCGCAGAGTGCCTTCGATGACCCGCACCCGGCGCCGCGGCGCGAGCTCGACCTGCTCGACGGTGACTCGCGCGCCGGCGCAGGCGGCGGGTGGCGCGACGAGGGCGGTGGCGCCCGCCGCCTGCGCCTCGGCGGCGAGCGAGAGGACGGCCGGCCGCGACTCGGCGCTGCCCGGCGCGCCGATCTCGACGATGCTCACCGACTTGTGCTGGGCGACCTCGTCGAACGAGTAGGTGAGCAGCGAGCCGGCGTAGCGTACGGCATCGGCGCCGGCGCGCTGCGGCATGTGCAGGTGGCCGAGAGCCACGTAGTCGAAGCCCTCGAAGACGGATGCCGGCACCGTGCCGGCGCCGCCGACCGTGAGCGGCCGCTCGGAGTCGCTCGTGTCGGCCCCGGCGACGAAGGCGTGGCCGACGAGCACGGTCCGCGCGTTCGGCGGCGCCTGGTCGCGCGCCCGGGCGACGAGCGCGCGCATGGCCTGCTCGTGGGTCTGGACGTCGGGTTCGGCCAGGATCGCGCGCACCTCGATGGGGTCGGCGTAGGGAATGGCCTGGACGAGGACCACGCCGTCGTCGTCGGCGAACGGCACGGAGAGCGCACCGGTCGCGGGCAGACGGCCGGCGATGTGGAGGCCCTCGGTGGCGAGAAGCTGCGAGCCGAAGCCGAGCCGCGTGGGGCTGTCGTGGTTGCCGGCTATCATGACCACCGGCACTCCGAGGCCGTGCACGATGCGTCCGAGGACGTCGTTCAGCAGCTCGACGGCCTCGGTGGGCGGCACGCCGCGGTCGTAGACGTCGCCGGCGACCAGCACGGCCGTGGGGCGCACGTCGGCCACCAGGTCGACGAACTGTTCGAGTACGTGGGCCTGGTCGTCGGTGAGATGGACGGTGTGGAAGAGCCGTCCGAGATGCCAATCGGCGGTATGGATGAATCTCATGCGAACACCCTCACGCGCGACCCTAGCACAGGGCGGGGACGGACGGGAGGGCGCCGCGGGCGGTCGCTGGCGCCCGGGCGGGCCGGGCGGACGGGACCCGGTCTACTCTACGACGACGCCCTCGTCCGGCTCGGCCTCGCCGCCGGCCGGCGGCTTGGTGCTGAACTGGGCCATGAGGCGCGCGATCTCGTCGTCGAGGGCGTTGAGCTCGTCCTGGGCCGCGCGTGCGCGGCGCACGGGCTCGTCGAGCTCGGGGTGCGTCACGCTGCCCTGCTCGGCCAGGTAGAGCGTGACCTGGGCGAGCTGCGTCTCCGAGGCGGTCAGCTCGCGCTTGAGGCCGCGGCGCTTGAGCTGAGCCTGCGCCACTTTCTTGGCGAGCTGGGCGTTGTAGGTGACTGTCTTGGCCGCGTTGCTCGCGGTGTCCTTGCCTGGCATGCGGGGCCTCCCCTGGTGGCTTGCCGGCTCTCAGCGAAAGCATGCGGGCGGCATCGTATCACTGCCGCAACGGGCGTGGCGGTCGCCTCCGCCGCGCCGGGCGTCACCCGGTCAGAGCGCGCCGACTCGCGCGCCTGGGAGCGCCCCGCCGCGCCATGTTCACACGATCAATGCGCTCCGCGCGGCTGCATGTGGCCCAGTCAGAGCGCTCCGCCGCGGGCCTTCTTCAGCCGGGAGAGGAAGGGCTTGGTGAGGTAGCTGTCCTCGTCGAACAGGCAGAACTGCTCGAACAGCGGCTTCGTCACGGTGAAGGCCATGACGTCGGGCGGCAGCCACTGGCGCATCGCCAGGTCGGTCGAGCCGATCTGCGCCTGGGGCACGTCGAGGTCGACGAAGCTCGCGAGCTGACCGCAGCCCGACGAGAAGGTCGCGACCGTCGCCGGGGGGTCGTCCGGGGCGTTGCGGTACTGTGCGGCGAGCGTGAGGGCGGCGAGCTGGTCGGGATTCACCCAGAAGGTGACGGTCTTCAGGTGCTCGTACTGGTCGGCCTTGAGCGGCCCCACCAGCACGTGACCGTGCGCCGGCGCGAAGTTCACGCGGGCATCGAGCCAGCGGCCCATGAGCGCCTCTGATGCCTTGAGGCCCTCGTCGATGGCCAGGAAATGGATGAAGCCGGCGCGATCCTCGCGCTCCACGCCGCACAGCGAGCCGCCGGCGCCGCCGCAGCCGAAGTTGTCGGGGGTGAGGTGGGCCGTGCGGCCCTTCTGCCAGTCGGCGAAGTGCGAGAAGAGGCACTCGCCGCGCTTGGCGCCCGCGCGGGGCTCGACGAGCGGCGCGAAGGTCGCCGGGTCGGGCGCGTCGTAGAGACCGATCAGCGGGAGGGTCACGTTGAGCTTGTCGAGAAGAAACGAGGGATCCGGTTGCACGAGAACCTCCTTGGCTGCCGGAAGAGACGCTGCATCGCCAACCGTAGCACGAACGACGCGTCGCGCGATGCCCTAGCTGCCGATCAGATGAGGGACGAGCGTGCCCAGCAGGTAGCCGCCGGCCGCCGAGGCGAGACCGATCACGACGACCTCGACGACGCTTCGCCAGAGGCTCATCTCGGCCAGGCGCCCCTTGATCAGGCCGATCACGAACAGGGCGACGATCGTGAGGACGACCGACAGGACGAAGGCCGGCCTCACCGACAGGAAGAGGTAGGGGCCGAGCGGCACGAGCGAGGCGAGCAGGTACGACGCGCCCATCGACAGGGAGTCCTTCAGGGCGTTGCCCTCGGGCTCGGCCGACAGGCCGAGCTCCTTCTCGACCATGGTATTGACCCACGAGCGGTGGCTCGTCGTGACCTTGTCGGCCACCAGGCGCGCGTCGTCCGGCGCCAGGCCCTCACGCTCGAAGAGCAGCTCGATCTCGAGCCGTTCGATGTCGGGGATGGCGACGATCTCTTCCTCTTCGTCGCGGATCGCGGCCGCCTGCACCTGCCTCTCGGACTTGCCCGACAGATACTCACCGGCGCCCATCGACAGCGAGTCCTTCAGGGCGTTGCCCTCGGGCTCGGCCGACAGGCCGAGCTCCTTCTCGACCATCGTGTTGACCCACGAGCGGTGGCTTGTGGTGACCTTGTCGGCCACCAGTCGGGCGTCGTCGGGCGACAGTCCCTCGCGTTCGAAGAGCAGCTCGATCTCGAGCCGTTCGATGTCGGGGATGGCGACGATCTCCTCTTCTTCGGCGCGGATCGCCGCCGCCTGCACCTGAGTCTCGGACTTGCCCGAGAGGTACTCGCCGGCTCCCATGGAGAGGGCGCCGGCGAAGGCTTCGGCGACGCCGGCGACGACGACGATCTTGCTGTTCGACGTGCCCCCGGCCACGCCCGAGACGACCCCGAGCGGCACCAGCAGGCCGTCGAGGCTGCCGAACATGAACTGACGGATGCGGCTGCGGCCGGAAATGCGCTCCTTCTCGGCGAACAGCTTCGTGGCGTCGAAGGTGCGCCGCTTCTCGGCGAGCTCACGAGCACGTTCGGGAGACAGCTCCGGCGGCGGCGAGGAGGGCGAATCCATGGGCTCATGCTACCCACCGGGCAGGTCGCCCGAAGCCCGCGAGCTTGCGCCTGCCGTTTCGGCCACCCCGTCTTTCGGCAATCACTCGTACGCAGGACTTGCTAGTGCTCCAGCGTGAGAGAACGGTGCGGCGGGCGGGGCGACTCGCCGCCGAGAGGAAGCGCGACGTGGCCAGGATCGAGATCTACACCAAGGAATGGTGTCCGTACTGCCTCAAGGCCAAGGCGCTGCTGCGCGCCAAGGACATCCCCTACGACGAG
>DATIYD010000152.1:0-10316 GCA_035517975.1 Thermoleophilia bacterium
GAGGCCGGGCACGGCTGCCAGGCGCTCGCCGAGCGCCCGGGCACGGCGATGGTCGTCGGCCAGGCGCTCGACGTTGTGCTGGAGCGCATAGAGACCGCCGGCGGCGATGATGCCGGCCTGACGCATGCCGCCGCCGTAGAGCTTGCGGGCTCGCTGGGCGCGAGCGATCGTCGCCGCGCTGCCGAGCAGCACCGAGCCGACCGGCGCGCCGAGCCCCTTCGACAGGCAGACGCTCACCGAGTCGAACGGGGCGACCATGTCGCGCAACGCCACGCCGCTCGCGATCGCGGCGTTGCAGACGCGGGCCCCGTCGAGGTGGAGGATCATGCCGTGCTTGTCGCAGAACGCGCGCAGCTCGCGGATCTTCTCGAGCGGGTAGACGACGCCGCCGCAGTAGTTGTGCGTGTTCTCGACGGCCACCAGCGTCGTGCGCGGATGATGCACGTCGTCGTCCTGGTGGAAGTAGTGCTCGAGCAACTCGAGGTCGAGCGTGCCGTCGTCGGAGTCGAAGGTGCGCGTCTGCAGACCCGAGAGCACGGCCGCGCCGCCCTGCTCGTTCTCGACGATGTGCGCCTTCGCGTGCACGAAGATCTCGTCGCCGGGCGTGGTCTGGGCGTGCAGCGCGACCTGGTTGGTCATCGTGCCCGAAGGCATGTACAGCGCCGCCTCCTTGCCGAAGAGGTCGGCCGCGTACTCCTGCAGACGGATGACGGTGGGATCGTCGCCCAGAACGTCGTCGCCCACTTCGGCTTCGGCCATGGCGCGCCGCATCTCGGGCGACGGCCGCGTCACGGTGTCGCTGCGCAGGTCGATCAACCGCTCCGGTTCAGTCATCACGTCCGTCCTTTTCGTGGTCTCTGGGGCGGCCTGCCGGCCGGCACTTCATCATATGTCAGCATCGCGCTCGCCCTGCGGCAGCGGACGCGCACCCGGGCGGCCCAGCGCGGCGGCGGCCCGCCGCCCCCAGCGCACGATCACGTTGATGAAGACGATCAGGGCGAGACCGCCGAAGAGCAGCACCTGACGGCCGAGGGGCATGGGCGTCCAGTACTGGGCGATCTGGGCGTTCACCTCGGCGCCGAGGTGGAAGTCCTTGGGCCAGTGAAAGACGAAGTGGCCGTGCTCGCGGACCGCGATCTGGACGCTCGGGTTCTCGAGCGCCGTGGCCACGTGGCCCGGATAGTCGACCCAGATGTGGTCGAACGACATATGGAGCGAGTAGGGGATGTGCTTGTAGGCGAGGATGCTGGCAAGCACGACTGCCCGGCTCTCACAGTCGCCGCTCTTCTGGGCGAGTGCCTCGCGGGTCGTCGGGAAGTACCAGGGCACGCCCGCGGTCTGCCAGTCGTAGCCGTAGGGCACGACGCGCGTGAGCACCGCCTGCTCGATCAGGCGCGGGTCGTTGGGCAGCTTGCGCGCGATCGGCGCCACCGCGGCCGGGTCGATGGAGGGGTGGCGGATGTGCTCGATGCTGCGCCACAGCGTGAGCGGGTTCGGGTACAGCACGAAGAAGAAAAAGACGAGCGCCGCGAGCAGGCGCACCTTGCGCGAGATCCTCATGTCCACAGTGTACCCGGACGTCGGCGAGCGATGATCTAGAGGTGCGACGTCAGCCAGTGCCAGGCGCTGTGGACCTCGTAGCCGACCTTGCCGGCAAGCCCGACGTGCGTGTAGGAGCCGGCGGCTACCAGGCGTACGGTACCGATCGGGCGCTGGTCGGCAAAGGCGCGCGCGGTGCCCAGCGGTTCGCCCTGGCGCACGGGCAGGCCGACCGTGCCCGGGGCCTCGACCCTGATCGTGATCCGGGCGTCCTTGCGCAGCGACAGGCGTAGCGGCGCGGCAGTGACGAGGCTCACCTTGCCGACGTGCCAGGGCACGGTCGCCCGGGCGAGCACGGCGCCCGCCGACCAGACGCTGCGCATGGCGTACTGGCTCGCCGACCAGTGGAAGAGCTTGAGGGCGTCGGCCAGGCGGTGAGCGTCGTCGGGATCGCCGAGCAGCGTGACCATGATGTGGTGTCCACGCCACAGGCCGGCGGCGGCGATGCAGTAGCCGGCGCCGTCGGTCCAGCCGGTCTTGACGCCGTACACCCACGGGTAGTCCTCGAGCAGCTCGTTATGACTCACGAGGACGCGGCGGTACGAGTGATGCGCCCATGGGATCGTCGCCGTGTAGCGGTCGACGTAGCCCGCGAAGCGCGGGTCGCGCAGCGCGTATCGGGCCAGTCGCGTGAGGTCGAGGGCGCTCGTGTGGTGGCCCGCCTGATCGAGACCGTGGGGGTTGGCGTAATGGGTGTTGGTGAGCCCGAGCTCGCGGGCGCGCTGGTTCATCAGGGCCACGAAGCTCGCCTGGTTGCCGGCCACGGCGTCGGCCAGATCGGCGGCGGCGTCGTTCGCGCTCTGGATGAGCAGCGCCTGCAGGAGCTGGTCGACCGTGAGCCGCTCGCCGCGCGCGAGGTAGATCTCGTCTTCGCCAACGCCGATCGCGTCGCGTCGCGCGGCCACCACGGTGTCGAGATTCTTGAAATGCTCGAGCACGAGCAGCCCGGTCATGATCTTCGTGGTCGAGGCCATCGGCAGCCGCTCGTTCTCGTTCTTCGCGGCGAGCACGACGCCGGTCTGCTGGTCCATGACGACGTAGGCTTTGGCGGCCACCGGCGGGGGCGGCGGGGCGGCGGCGGCCTGCGGCAGCGGCCGCCCCGCCGCCAGCGCCGCCGCGAGCAGGGCGCACAGAGCCGCGACGAATGCCAGCGATCGCCGTGGGTGCCGGGAGATGGTACGGGGGGAGCGTTGCATGCCGACCCCTAGTGTATACTCCCCGGCCATGCAGGTGAACGCGCCCCCCGCGCTGCTCCAGCGCATCGGTCGACTTCTGCGTGCCAAGGAATCCCTTGTCTTCTACGCGATCGGCCTCGCGCTGCTCGATCTCGCCGCCCCCCTGGCCACCGGCTGGCTGTTCCGCCACCGCTCGCTGGCCACTTTGCTCGGCACCGGCACCACCGTGGCCGGCGACGCGGTGGCCGGCCACACCGTGGCCGTGGTCGCCGTCGCCCTGTCCTACCTGCTCGTGTCGGCCTTCTTCACCGCCGGTTACCTGCGCTCGCTGCTCGGCCGCCTGCACTGGGGGCCGCGCGACGGCCGTCAGTTCGCGCGTCTCCTCGCGCTGCTCGTGCTGATAGCGGCGATCTCGTGGGGGCTCGCCGCTTTGCAGGGCCTGGCGGACAGCAACACGACCCTGGCGCTGCTGGTCGTCGTCGCGCAGATGATCGTGAACGTGCCGCTGCTCTACGCCGAGTACGCCGTCGTGGTCAGCAACGTCGGACCCGGCCTTGCGATCTGGCGCTCGCTGCAGGCCTTTGCCGCCAACCCGCTCGTCTCGCTGCTCGTGCTCTACTGCCTGCTGCTGGTCTCGTTCCTGCTCTGGCAGCTCCTGCCCGGCGACAAGGGCGCCGCCCTCTCGCTCGCCCCCACGATGCTGATCCACGTGCTCGTCTGGGGTTGCATCAGCTTCCTCGCCGACGTCGTGCTGCTCTCGGTGTACATCGACACGATCGAGCGGGGTACACTCCCTGCGAACTGACAGGAAGGGCGGGTCATGGCCATCGTGAGACAGTCGACCGAGCTCGAACGAGGCGTCGAGCGCCAGATCGTGTTGCAGGTCGGACCTCTGGTCGGGCTCGACGTTCGGCCGAGCCGCCTGTTTCTGTGGTACGGCAACCAACGATCGGGCACGGAACGGATCGTGTCCCTCGACAAGGCTCCGCGGGTGTTGCGGCGCGCTCACCAGCGGCGGTACGTGCAGCTTCCGGGCGTCGAGGTCTCCTACCTCGGCAACCCGGCCGTCACGCTGGCCCTTGCCTCGGGTGCCTGGTACCGGCGGCTGCGCGACGCGATGGTAGGTCCGCCACCGTGAGGCGCGCGTCGAGGCCGCACCGTTGCCCGGACGGACAGCACGTATGAGCGCCCGGGTCGCCTGCCTCGAGGCGCGCAGCTGAGGAGCGCGCCGTTGCCCGAACAGACGGCGCCTGCAACAGCCCCGAGCTGCGCGTCGTAGGGTATCATCAGCCTGAAGCCACGATCGGCCCACGGCGCACTTCGTTTATGGGGGTTCCATGGTGGATCACCCGCTCGGGTTTCCGGCGCCCCTGTCCAGAAAGCGGCCCGACCCGGTCGACCCGTACTGGACCGAGCCGTTCTGGGTCAGCGAGAGCCGGCGCCGACGCCGGCGACTGCTCGTCTTCGGCGGCATCGGCCTGGCTGCCGCCGTGGCCTGCCTGGCCGCCTTCGTCGTCGTGAACGCTCGCGACAACTACGTCGCGGGCAAACGGGCGCTCGCCAGCGGCGACTACGCGCTCGCTATCCGTCGCCTCGGCGCGGCCAAGATGGTCGGTCGACCCTACGCCGACGCGCGCACGCTTCTGGCCCATGCGGTTGCCCTTGCCGATACTCAGACCCAGCTCACGACCACGCTGCGTCCGACGGCCGTTAGCCTCACGCTGCGCCGCGCGACGTCGCTCTTCCAGGCGGGCCACTACGCCGTGGCCGAGAAACTCATCACCGGTGTCCCGGCACGCCTGCCGCGCGCCGCCGTGACTCGCCTGACGAGCTCGGGCAACCCCGCGGCCGCCGGGCTACTCATGCTGGTCGGCGCCAAGCGCGCCCTGGCCGCCGGCGATCCTGTGGTCGCAGGCCGCGACGCCGCGACAGTGCTCTCGCTGTATCCGCGCTGCGCACCGGCGAAGGCGCTGGGGGCCGAGGCGGCGCGGCGCCTGAGCGGCGCGCCGCTCTTCGCGAGAGCCACAACCGAGGCCGCAGCGCGGCGCTGGTCACTCGCCCGCACCGACGCCCGGGCGGCGCTGCGCGCCGACCCTGCCTATCCCGGAGCCGCCGCGCTGCTTGCCCGCATCGATGCTGCGATCGCCCAGCGCAAGCAGGCCGCCAAGGCCAAGGCTGCGGCTGCGGCTGCGGCTGCGGCTGCGGCTGCGGCGGCAGCATCGTCGTCGAACACGAGGACCGTCAACCCGACGCCGGTGAAGACTGTGAACCCACAGCCGCCGCCGCCGTGATCGGCGTACGTCATCCGATCGGGCTCAAGACCGGCGTCGGCCTGGCGCTGGCGCTGGCCGGCGCGCTCGCGCTGTGCACAGTACCGTCGACGCGGGCGCTCGCCGCCGGGACCGCCGCGCCGGCGAGCGCGGCTGCCGCGGCCCCGGCGGCGACCGCCGTGCCGGGCTGGCTGAAGATCACCGACCCGCCGGTCACGGGCGCCCGCGCGATCGCCACCTTCGGCAACGCCGGGGTGGCCGTGGCGGGCACCGGCGGCAAGATCGCGGTGAGCACGAACGGCGGGGCCACCTGGACGCTGCGTCCGCTGCCGGGTGGCCTGGCCGTGCGAGCCGTCGCGTTCAGCGACGCACGTCACGGCTGGGCGGTCGGGCCCGCCGCCACGATCGATGTGACGAGCGACGGCGGCCTCACGTGGAAGCGCGCCGCTCCCGCCCCGGCCGGCACGTTCGCGGCCGTGGCGGCCGCCACGTCCGGCCAGCTCGTGTGCGCCATCGACCCGACATCGACCACGATCGTGACTGCGACCAATGTGGCGACGCCGGTCTGGGCTCCCGAGGCGACGACCCTCACCCCCTTCCCCACCGCGCCCTCGATCGTCGCTGGTCACAGCGCCTCCGACGGCGACTTCGCGGCGGTGATCGGCGACAACGGCGTCCTCATCACGAGGGCAGCCGACGCCTGGACGCCCCAGACCAGCCCCTACGGCGCCGGGGTGCCGGCCACGCTGGCACTGGCGCCCTCGCCGGTGTGGGGCAACGGTGTCCCCGATCTGTTCGCCATCGCCGCGAGCGACGTGCAGGCCAGCGACGACGAAGGTGCCTCGTTCACCAGTCTTGCGCCCCCGGCAGGCGGCTCGAGCGGCGCCTACCTCGGCGGGCCGCGGCCCCAGCTCCTGGTGGGCGGAAAGGCGGGCCTGCTCGAACGGTACTCGCTCACAGGCGGCGCCTGGACCACCGACAAGGGGACGCTGACCGCCGCCATCGTCGCGTGCGCCGCCGGCCCCGGCGGTGTCGCCTACGCCCTCTCGAGCGACGGCCACGTCGAGCGCACGCTGTCGTACGGTGCCGAGCCGTTCGATTTGAGCTCCTCCGCCGCCGCGCTGACGGTCGGTGGCTCGGTGCGCCTCACGGCGTCGTCGTCGGTGCGGGCGCCGGGCGCGCTGGTGCTGCAGGCGCGGCCGGCCGGCGGCGCCTGGTCGACCGTCCACACCTGGTCGTGGTCGACGAGCCCGGGCACACCGGCCGCGGTCAGTGAGAGACCGACGTCGACCACACAGTACCGGCTCGGCTTCGTGCTGGGCGGCCACATCGACGCCGTGAGCGGCACCGTCGGGGTCGCCGTGCGGTCGCGGATCGCCGTGACGCGCTCGGCGTACAACCTCCACGTGGGCGACGTGTATCGCCTTACCGGCCATGTCTATCCCGCTCAGCCGGGCCGCAAGGTGACGATCTGGACAGACCGCGGGGGCGCCTGGCACCAGGTCGCGAAGGGCGGAGTCGTTGCGCTGGTCCATGGATCGTCGTTCGCCACACGACTCTTCGGCACGCCGGTGCGGCAGGGCTACCACCTCCAGGTGCGGATCGGGGCGAACAGCGCCCACCTCGCCGCGGTGAGCGTCCGCGTGAGGGTGACGATCAGATAGGACGAGGGCGGCGGCGCGCCCGGACGGCGCTACCCGAGTTGCAATGGCCTGCCATGGCCGTACCTTCAGTGCCCTACGACTGCACGACCACGGTCACCTTGGCAGCCAGATGCGAGGGGTTGGTCACGCCACTCGGCAGGCTCAGCGTGCCGGCGAAGACGTAACTGCCGGCGGTGTCGCCGTCGTAGGTCGGCGTGCCCCCGTCCCAGCTGACGCCCACGGTCGGCTGTTGGCCATTGCTCAAGGTGACGCCCACCGCAGACGGCAGTGGCACACTACCCGAGGGCGTCCCGTTGTCCACGGGGATGTCGGCGATGTTGGCGACCGCCGTCACGGTGATCGTGCCGGTGGCCGTGAATGTGACAGAGCCAGACACGCTGGTGGCCGTTGCCCTCAGGGTGTTGGTGCCTGCACTTGGACCCAGCGTCCAGCTCCCGACGGTCGCGACACCCAGAGTATCGGTCGTGACGTCGACTGTTGTGCCTGCTCCGTTGACCGTGCCGCCCCCTGAGGCCACCGCGAAGGTGACGGACACGCCTGCCACCGGGTTGCCGTTCGCATCCTTGACGACAACGCTCGGCAATGTGCCGACGGGACCTCCGGCGGTCGCCGACTGGGTCTGGGTGCTATTAGGCACGATCTGGGAGGGAGGGCCAACCGTGCCCGTGGCAGTGAAGGTCACCGGAGAACCGGCAAGAGGAAGATCGGTCGGGCCGCTCGCCGTCAGCGTGTTGTTGTCGTTGACGCCGGCGTTCGGACCAAGGGTCCAGCTGCCGACGGTCGCGACACCCAGGGTATCGGTCGTGACGTCGACTGTTGTGCCCGCTCCGTTGACCGAGCCGCCCCCTGAGGCCACCGCGAAAGTGACGGGAACGCCTTCCACCACGTTGCCGTTCGCATCCTTGACGACGACACTCGGCAATGTGCCGACAGGACCTCCGGCGGTGGCCGACTGGACCTGGGCACTGTTGGCCGAGATCTGGTAGGCCGCTCCGGCAAGGCCGGTGGCGCTGAAGGTGACGGGCGCAAGGCCATCGGCGGCAGCCGTGAGGGTGTTGGGCCCGGCCGTGGCGCCGAGGGTCCAACTGCCCAACGTGGCGATGCCGGAGTCGTTCGTGGCAGGCGTTGCGCCCGTGATCGAGCCTTTGCCGGAGGTGACCGTGAAGGTCACGTCCACGCCTTTCACCGGGTTGCCCAGGGCGTCGGTCACTTTGATGCTAGGCGGCGTGCCGACCGGCTGGCCGACAACCTGCGATTGGGTCGTCGCGCTGCTCGCTACGATCTGCGCCGCGTAGGAGTACCAATCGGCTGACGACGTGGCGCTAATGCCCGCCGGCGTGGTGACCGTGACGTCGACGGTGCCGCTGCCGGGCGGCGCGGTCGCGACGATCGTGCTGTTTGACTTGACGGAGAACCTGGTGGCGGCGACTCCACCGAACCTGACCGCCGTGACCGCGAACAAGTAGTTGCCCGCTATGGTCACCTGGGTCCCGCCTGCTCTCGGACCATTGCGCGGACTGACGTCGCCGACCACCGCCGGCGCGTAATAGTTGAACTCGTCGGCGGCGACCGCCGCGCTGGTGCCGAACGCCGTGGTGACGATCACGTCGTAGGGATCGCCGGCCGCGCCCTGAGGTGGAGCGACGGCGACGATCGTCGCGTCGGACGACACCGTGAACGAGGTCGCGGGGACGCTGCCGAACCAGACGGCCGTCGCGCCGCTGAAGCCGGCGCCGCTCACGGTCACCCTGGTGCCGCCGAGCGTCGGGCCGGTGCTGGGGCTGAGGTTCTTGACCACCGGCGGCACGCTCTTGTAGACGTAGTGGTCGGCCTTGGCGAGGGCGCTCGTTCCCCACTTGGTGGTCACGCGAACCGCGACGGTGCCCTTCGCGCCCCGGGGGGCGCGGACGGTCAGCGTGGTGGAGGAGCGCACGTGGATCTTCGTACCGAACGCCTTGCCGAACTTGACGGCCTTCACCAGGCTCTTGCCAGAGGCCTTGAAGTGTCTGCCGCGGACGGTGACTATAGTGCCGCCGGCGACCCCACCTTGCTTGGGCGAGATCGAGATGACCACTGGCCTCAGCTTCGCGGCAGCCGCCGCGGTCGCGGGCAGGCTCAGAGCGGCGCTCAGCGCCAGCGCCACGCCCAGAAACAGGGCGAGACCGGGCACCGCCTTCATCAGCCTACGGGGACACCCCACCAACATGCCCCTCCGCGCACGCTCGGCCGCCGGCGTGGCGACCGTTCCGCCATTGTACTGCTCGCGGGGGACATCCTTAGCCCGTTGACCGATCGGCGTCTACCGCTGTGGCGACGGCTCCCGGCTGGCTGGTCCGAGCGCCGAGGTCCCGAGGCAGCGGCACCCGCGCTCGGGCATCACTCCCACTCGATCGTGCTCGGCGGCTTGCTCGAGACGTCGTAGACGACGCGGTTGACCTCGGGGACCTCGTTGATCACGCGCGACGATACCTTCTCGAGCAGCTCGTAGGGCAGGCGGGCCCAGTCGGCCGTCATGGCGTCGTCGCTGCGAACCGCGCGGATGGCGATGGGGTAGGCGTAGGTGCGCTCGTCGCCCTGCACGCCGACGGAGCGGATCACGGGCAAGATGGCGAAGCACTGCCAGAGCTCGCGGTACAGGCCTGCGTTCTTGACCTCTTCCTGCAGGATGGCGTCGGCGCGCTGCAGGATGTCGACGCGCTCGGCGGTGACCTCGCCGATGATGCGGATGCCCAGGCCGGGCCCAGGGAACGGCTGGCGCCAGACGATGCGCTCGGGCAGCCCGAGCTCCTCGCCGACGGCGCGCACCTCGTCCTTGAAGAGCAGTCGCAGCGGTTCGACCAGCTCGAAGCCCATCTTCTCGGGCAGGCCGCCCACGTTGTGGTGGCTCTTGATCTTTGCCGCCTGCCGTGTGCCGCTCTCGATCACGTCGCTGTAGAGCGTGCCCTGCACGAGGAACCGGGCGTCGGTCAGCTTGCGCGACTCCTCTTCGAAGCAGCGGATGAACTCCTCGCCGATGATCTTGCGCTTGCGCTCGGGCTCGGTGACCCCGACGAGCTTGTCGAGGAAGCGCCGGCGCGCGTCGACCGCGATCAGCGGGATCCGCAGATGCTCGCTGAACATCTCGACCACGTGCTCGGCTTCGTTCCAGCGCATCATGCCCTGGTCGATGAACACGCAGGTGAGACGGTCGCCGATGGCGCGATGCACGAGCACGGCGGCCACCGTGGAATCGACCCCGCCCGACAGCCCGAGCACGGCCTTGTCGTGCGGGCCCACCTGGGCGCGGATGCGGGCGATCTGCTCTTCGATGATCGAGGCCGGCGTCCAGTCGGGGCGGCAGCCGCAGGCGCCATAGAGGAAGTTGCGCAGCACGTCCATGCCGCGCGGCGTATGGACGACCTCGGGATGGAACTGCACCGCGAACATGCCGCGCGTCGCGTCTTCCATGGCCGCGACCGGCGCGCCGTCGCTCGCGGCCAGGGTGGCAAATCCGGGCGGCGCCGCGGTGATACAGTCGCGGTGGCTCATCCAGCACTGCTCGGAGTCGTCGAGGCCGGCCAGCACGGCGCCGCGACCGGCGATGCGCAGCTGGGTCTTGCCGAACTCGC
>DATIYD010000153.1:0-7033 GCA_035517975.1 Thermoleophilia bacterium
GACGTCGAGTCGCCGGCCCCGCCCGCCCCACGGCTGCTAGAGCCGCAACCCGGTCTGGTCGAGCCAGGCCATGGCGTCGTCGAACTGCTTCATGTAGTCGGGCATCCCGTGATAGCCGCCCAACGTCGGGACGTCGGCGGCGGTGAGCCACACGGCGATGCCCGCGCCGATGACCGCGCCGGCGAAGGCGCGCACCGGCACGTCGTCGGCGGAGCGCCCCAGACGCGCCGCGAGCGCCTCGGTGAACCCGCGGATGGTCGTGGCGAGGTCGTCGAGCATGCGGGCCCGCAGCTCGGTGACCCCGAGGATCAGATCCTGACGCTCGCGCTCGAGGGCCAGCTCGTCGGGCGTGAGGGCCTCGAAGACCGACGACATCGCCGCGCGCATCGCCTGGATCGGGCTCAACTCCGGCGGCTGCTCTCTGAAGGCGGCGAAGAACAGCGGGTCGAGGGCGTCGTGGATGACGACGTCCTCTTTGGTCGGGAAGTAGCGGAAGAAGGTGCTCGGCGAGACCTCGGCGGCCTCGGCGATCTGCTCCACCGTCGTGGCCTCGTAGCCCTGGCTGCGAAACAGCCGCAGAGCGGCCGCCTGGATGGCCTCGTGCGTCTTTGCCTTCTTGCGCTCGCGAAGTCCGGCCAAGCCGTTCTCCTCTGTCTCAGGCCGGTTCATTTGCCGCTCGCGGCCGGCTGCGCTGATTCTGCACCCTGCCCGCCCGTCCTCGCAACGCCTCCGGAGCCGGACGCCCGCGCGACCGCGTCGGGCGAGTCCGCCGCCTCGGCGGGCTCCGAACGGCGTGGCAGGAACACCAGCGTGAGCACGATGCCGGCCACGGCGATGCCGCCGCAGACCGCGAGCATCACGTCCATGCCGTGCACGAAGGCGCCGCGCACCATGGCAAAGAGCGCGGCCGAGCCGATCTGATGGGCGACGGCGACGCCCTCGGCGACGCTGTCGCGCACGGTCGCGGAGAGCGCCGCCGGCACCACGGCGTCGCGCAGGCCCGAGCGGTACGCGCCGCTCAGGATCGAGCCGAGGATCGCCACTCCGAACGTGCCACCGACCTGGCGCAGCGCCATGATCAGGGCCGAGCCCACGCCGCTGCGCTCGGCCGACAGGGCGCCCAGCGCGGCGTTCATCGCGCCGGGCAGGGCGAAGCCGAGCCCGGCGCCCATGATGGTCACCCACAGCGCGGCGTAGCCGTACCCGCTGCCCACGCTGGTCAGGGCTCCCACGAGCAGGCCCGCGGCGATCAGCACGAAACCCCAGGCCACGGTGAGCTTGGCGCCGATGGGCGCCGCCATGCGGTCGGACAGCACCGCACCGAGCACGAGGCCGCCGACCAGAGGCAGCAGCCGCACGCCGGCGCCCAGCGGGTCGACCCCGACGATCGCCTGGTAGTAGGTCGGCACCGTGAACAGCAGGCCGAACATGGCAAACGACACCATGGTCGCGAGGATGGTGCCCCAGGTGAAGCCACGCGAGGCGAAGAGGGTGAGGTCGACGAGCGGCCGGCCCGAGCGACGACGTGACACGACGCGCTCCCAGGCGACGAAGGCAACCAGCACCAGGCCGCCGGCGACCATGTAGAGGATGTCCATGGTCTGACCCCAGCCCCTCTGCCCCGCCTCGATCAGGCCGTAGCTGAGCGCGGTCAGACCGGCACTCGAGAGGAGCACGCCGACGTAGTCGATCCGGGAGCGCCGGGCGCTGCGAGACTCGGGCATGAGCAGGGCCACAGCGACCAGCGCGACGGCGATCACCGGCACGTTGATGAGAAACACCGAGCCCCACCAGAAGTGCGTGAGCAGCCAGCCGCCGAGGATCGGCCCGATCGGGAAGGCGATCATCGTCATGCCCATCACGACAGTGATCGCCCGCTGGCGCTCGTCCTCGGAGAACAGCACGGGGATGACGGCGACCGACAGCGGCAGGATGAAGGCTGCGCCGAGTCCCAGAAACGCGCGGGCGGCGATGAGCTGCCCGGCCGAGCCGGCGTAGGCGCAGGCCAGCGAAGCGAGGCCGAAGACCACGAGGGCGACGATCAGGAGCCGCTTGCGGCCGTAGCGATCGCCGAGCAGCCCGCCGGGCAGCAGCATGGCCGCGAAGACCAGGCTGTAGGAGACGACGAACCACTGCAGCACGCCGCCGTTCGTGATGTGCAGCGAGACGGCCAGGGTGGGCAGGGCCAGATTGAGAACGGTAAGGTCGAGACCGACGACGAGGCTGCTCAGAGCGAGGGCGCCCAACGCCCACCAGCGGCGCCTGCCGGCGGCCATGACGGAAGCATTCATGACAGAGACACCCTTTCAGTAGTTACAATCTACTGACAGTGTCTCTCACTTTATAGTCTCTGTCAAACCTCCGGCGAGAGCACTCGTGGGAAGGGTGGCTCTACGGCGCGCCGTCGGGCCGGGGTGCGACAGAAGACGTGGAGTCTTGCGGGGCTGTCTCCACGCGATCGGGCGCGGCCGCCTCGCCGGGCGGATCGTCGCGGGAGAGGTCGATGCTGCCGCACTCCGGACACATCTCCTCGCCGATGTGGCCGGTCAGCCCCCGAAACATGCGGCCGCACTCGTTGCAGACGAACTGGTAGTCGGTCATGGCACCAACTCCTCGTCGACGCCTCTATTCTAGGCGCTCGCCTGCCCGAGTCCAGAGGCTAGCGCAGAAGCCGCGCAGCCCGCGGCAGCGGGCGATTGCGCACCGTGAGGACGTTGCCCGCCTCGTTGCCCGGCCGGTTGCCGGCCGCATCGACGGCCGAAACGGCGAAGCGATACGTGCCAACGCGCAGCAGGCAGGTGAAGACGTAGGCGTGCGCCGCATCGACGCGGACACCGCGGAGCACCGCTTTCTTCACGAGAACGTGATGGGTGTCGCGGATGCGGATCGTGACCGTGGCCGTGGCGCTGCCGGGCCGGCGATCGGCGACGTAGTAGCGCAGCGCGACGCGGGCGAAGCGCACCGCGGAGCCCCGCCATTTGGCCACCGCCTTCGCGCCGCGCGTGTCGATCCCCACGCGGCCGTGGCGGGCAGCACCGACGTTGCCGGCGTTGTCGATGGCGCGATAGAGAAAGGTATGGACGCCGTCGCTGCTGTGATCGCGCGGGGCCGCGACGACGAACGATGTCGCGGTCTTCCAGGTCGCGCCGTGGTCGAGCGAGTACTGGCGGGCGGCGACGCCCGAGCCTCCGGCCCCGTCGCGAGCGCTCAGGATCACGCGTGCAGCGGTGGCGTGCCAGCCGGCGCCGCTCGCGCTGGCGACCGGCGGCCGCGTGTCGGACCACCCGCCCCGCGCGGTGGTCAGCACGGCGCCCTCGGTGCCGGCGATGAAGCCGTGCAACGCGTCGGGGAAGGCGACCGAGGTGAGAGTCTGTGAGACCGGACAGGGTTGTGCCCTCCAGGTGAGGCCGCCATCGGTGGTGGCCAGTACCAGGCCGCAGTCGCCCACACTCCAGCCGTGCCGGGCATCGGCGAAGGCCACGGTGTAGAGATCGCCGTGCAGCGAGGCGGCGTGTCGCACGACCCAGTGCGCTCCGCCGTCGGCGGTCGCCACGACGACGCCGTGCGCACCCACCGCCCAGGCCCGGTTCTTGCCCTCGCAGGCGACCCCGTTCAGGTAGTGGCTGGTGGGCGAGCGCTGCGCGCTCCAGTGGGCGCCACCGTCGGTGGTGGCGATGATCTCGCCGCCGTCGCCCACAGCCCAGCCATGGTCCGCGTCGGCGAAGGCGACGCCGTAGAGGTCGTTCGTGCTCGGGGCGACCTGTGAGTCCCAGGTCGTGCCGGCATCGGTCGTCGCGATGATGGCGCCGCCGATTCCCACTGCCCAGCAGTCGTCGCCGCGGGCGGCGGCGGCGATCAGCGGCGTGTCGAGAGCCGGGGTGGTCTGCGGCGCCCAGTCGAGGCCGCCGTCGCTCGTGGCCACGACGGCCTCGTCGCCGCCGACGGCCCAGCCGTGGGTCGCGTCGGCGAAGGCGACGCCGTAGAGATGCTCGGTGGTGCCGGGGACCTGTGCGCTCCAGGTGGCCCCGCCGTCGCTCGTGGCGACGATGCTGGGCTCGGGACCGACGGCCCAGGCGTGCCGGGGATCGCTCGCGGCCATTGCGAGCAGCGGCGCGCCGCTGATGGCCTGACGGGCCGTCCAGCCGGCGCGCGGGGCCGGCTCGTGGCCGGCCGCGACGACGCAGGGAGCAGCGACGGCGAGCATGGCGAGTGTCGCCACTACGACGAGGACGGCGGCGGTGAACGGCGCGCGCTTCATAAGCATCTCCCCCCTGGGCGACCAGCGACCGCGCCGGCCTGGGGCCGGCACGACGACCTGTCGCGGATGGTCATCGGGCAGAGTTTCGACGTCGCAGCCCCTCAGACCTTGTGCCCGACGGACACGCGCCGTCCGTCAGACAATGTCGGCGTAAACCGATCCAACCTGAAGTCGATGCCGCGGGTGCCGCGACTGGCCTCGCGAGACGAGCCGGTATGGCGACACCAACGAGGTTCTCGCCCGCACGCCGGGGAAAAGCTAGCGCTGCAGGGCCTCGAGCACGAGGCCGCCGGCAGCATGCCCGCCACCGTGGCGGGGAGCCCGGAGCCGGAAGCGACGCGATCGCGAGACAGGCGGCGCCCCCCGGCGCCCGGCGCGCCGGCCAAGAAGGAGAAGACGATGGGCTTGACTATCGTGGTGGGTTACGACGGTTCCGACTGCGCCAAGGCCGCCCTCGGCCAGGCGCTGGGCATGGCCGGACCCACCGGCAAGGTGATCATCACCTACGCCGACGCCCCGCCGCGCATCGGCGCGTCGTCGCTCGTACCGCCGGAGAAGATCCAGGAGATCGGCACGAGGGTCACGGCCGATGCGCTCCAGGAGGCGCAACGCCGCGGCGTACCGGCCGAGGTCGTGCTCGAGAACCAGCGGCCGGCCGAAGCCCTGCTGAGCGTCGCGGCCCGCAACAAGGCCGATCTCATCGCCGTGGGCTCGCGCGGCGAATCGCAGCTGACCGGCCTGCTGCTCGGCTCCACTCCGTATCATCTCGTACACCGCGCGACCATGCCGCTGCTGGTCGTGCCGCAGGCTGCGTAGCTCGAAGACGGGGCCGGCCGGGGCAAGCCCCGGCCGGCCCCGCACCCCGGCCGCCGCCCCGCGCCGGTCGCATCCGGTCGTATCTCAGACCGTGGGCGTCAGCGCACCCTCACCTTGGTGATCGAGGTGAAGGCCTGGAACGCCCAGCCCTTGTACTTCACGACGTACCAGGTGGTGCGAGTCGGATGCAGCAGACCCGTCGAGAACCTGCCCAACTTGGTCTTGTAGGCGCCGATCCGGTGCCAGCCCTTGGCGGCGAACGTTCCCGGCGCTGCCGACACTTTGTGCGTGGTCGCATAGACGGTGACGCTGGTGTTGCTCGGCACCCGGCCGCTCAGACGAACCGCGTGGCCGTGCTGGATGCTGCTCGCCGACGGCTTGAAGGTGCACACCTGGTAGAGGTCCCACATGCCGACGAGACTCGCGGCCCCCGGCGTGCCCATCGAGCCTGTCCGATAGGTGTCGACCTCGTAGATGCCGACTGGCGCGCTCGTGGGGATGGTGATGGGCGTCGTGAGGGTCTGGTCGGCCACGGACGTCGTGACGGCTCCCCTTGCCACGCCGGTACCCGAGCCGGCATAGCCGACGAATGTAGCCGTTTCGCCGGCCGGCCAGCCCCGGACCACCATCGAGATCTTCGTGCCGGGTTTGCCGGAGTGACGGCAGAGTGGGCCATAGAGGTACGCCTGCTGGGCGTCGTGCCAGTCGAGACTCACGGTGCCGGGCGCAGTGTTGCCAGCGGTCAGGCTGACGGGTGATGTACTCAGCGCCTCTACCTGCGAGTGGCAGGCTGTGTAGAAGTTCAAGAGATCCGTGTAGTAGTAGGCGACGACGTCGTCGAAGTCGTTCATCGGCAGGACGCTCGCGACACCGTCACTGCTGCCGTCGAGCCTGACGTCGGTCTGGGCGTACCCGACCAGGCCGTCGCCTGCCACGACCTCGATCGCGGGTGCCGGAGCGTTGACCACGTGCAGGCTCACGTGGGCAGGCTGCATCTCATAGTTGGACTGTGTCGAGAAATCGAGCGCCCACGAC
This sequence comes from Thermoleophilia bacterium, assembly GCA_035517975.1. Classification (GTDB taxonomy): domain Bacteria; phylum Actinomycetota; class Thermoleophilia; order UBA2241; family UBA2241; genus Bog-752. The sequence goes on from DATIYD010000153.1 coordinate 6,110, forward strand.
TCCATCTTCCAGAGTCCGGCGTCTGCGGCCTGAGCGTAGATGGCCTGCGGGTAGTAGATCGTCAGGTCATCGAAGCCGGGGTTCGATGTGACCGCTGGGAACATGAAGGCACCATCGGCGCCCGTGCCGTTCGGATTGTTGTCGCCGCCGCTGCTTGGGGAACCCCATTCGACCTCGGCTCCTTGCACCAGATCGCCGTTGAAGTCGCGCACGACGCCGCTGATCGCATACGTCGGATCCGCGCCGAGCCGCGCGTAGGACCGCGGGACCGAGGTCGCGTGCCTGACCCGTGCCGGGCTGTGGCTCCTGGTGGTCGCCAGCGCGACCGGCGCGAGCAGCAGACACGCGACACACGCGACGAACAGGCACAGTGACAGACGTTTCATGGGCCCTCCCCCAAGAGCTGCACCGGGCGCGCCGACGGTCGGGCCTGCGCAACCCCTCTGCAGTGAATACTAAGGCGATACTGCGCCTGCGCAAGCAGACGAGCAAGAATCCGTTGCCCGCGGGGGACGCGATGTCGACGGCAATGCCCCGAGGAGTGACACGGCGCGTTCCACGGGGGGGCGTGGCCGCGACGCGGAACGGGCGCTCGTCAGTCTAAGGACGGAGCGCCCGGCGGCGTGGGAACGGGGCGGCCGGCGCCCCGTCCCCGCGCCGCCTCACTCGTACCGCAGCGCGGTGGTGGGCTCGACCGAGGCTGCCTGCACGGCCGGGCCGATGCCGGCGAGGATGCCCACGGCGGCGGCCACGACGAGGGCGAGGGCCACCGTGGTCGGTGAGAACACCGGCGAGACGCTGAGCGCCGAGCCACCGATGTAGGCGGCGGCGATACCCACGCCCAGCCCCAGCGCGCCGCCGATCACGCTGATCACGACGGCGTAGATCAAGAACTGCACGGTGACGTCGCGGCGTCGGGCGCCG
>DATIYD010000154.1:0-2405 GCA_035517975.1 Thermoleophilia bacterium
ACCTTGGCGACGAGCTCCTCGCGGCGGCGCCGCACCGCGTCGATGCGGCCCACGCCCTCGCCGGCGAGCTCGGCCGCCCGGGCCTCGGCGGCGGCGCGCCGCTCGACGGGCACCTCGGCGAGCGTGAGCTCGCCGGCCGCCACGCCTTCGGCCACCGTCTGGGCGCTCTTGCCGGTCTGCAGCATGAGATCGACGAAGGGCCGCACGATGCCGCCCGGCAGCAGCTCGCGCGCCTGCTCGATGGCCACGTTGACCAGGGGCACGTCGATCTCGTTCACGCCGGCCACGCCCAGCAGGCGCAGCGTGGCGCGCTCGGTCGAGTCGGTGGTGTGCTCCTCGATGTGGCGCTGGATGTCGTCGGCGATGGCGTCGGCCGCCGTTCGCGCCCGCGTGACGAGCGTGTCGTTCAACTTGATCGCGTCGTGCACTGTCACACCGTCCTAGGTTCGGGGGGGAAGGACGACGCCGCGCCGGCCGGCACTGCCGACAGGCCGTGGACGACGTCGAAGACCGGGGCGCGGTCGCCGATCGCGGCGGCGACCGCGTCGAAGAAGACCCTGGCGTTGTAGGGCTGCGGAAAGCGGTAGGGATTGGTGGTCACGGCCAGCACCTGCAGCGGCCGCAGGACGCGCAGGTCGATGCCGCGCCGGCGCAGGCGCGACACCGTCGCCGGCGTGCAGATGAGCACGGTAGCGTCGCGCACGACCAGCGTGACGCGACGCTTCGGGGGCAGCGTGCGCAGGAAGTCGTCGGCGAACTCCTGGGTGAGCGCTCCGCCGAGGAACAGCGTCGCGGTCGCCCGCGCCTCGACGTCGCGCGCGACCCGCACGCCCTCGCCCACGACGGTCGTCAGATCGAGGGTGGCGATCTCGCCGGCCGCGCTCACCGTCACCGCGCGAGCGTCGGCGAGCGCCTCGTCGCTCACCAGGGCGCGCGTGGGCGCGTCGAGCTCGGGCAGGCTCAGCATCTCGAGCGTCGAGAGCGTGGTCTCGACCGTCTCGTCGAGCGTGTCGGCCACCAGGCCGCCGGTGGCCATGATGAGCGCGTCGCTGACTCGCGGCGAGGCGCTGCCCAGGCGGTTGATGGCGCCGTCGACCAGCACGAGATCGGCGCCGTGGCCGTGCAGGCGCGCGGCCGTCGAGGCGACCTCGGCCAGGGTGGTGGGCCCGCTGATCTCGACGGCGCGATCGCCGACCGCGCGGCCGATCACGACGCCGCCCAGCGAGGTGTGGAAGGGCAGGGCCTCGACGCGCTCCATGGTGTAGTGCGATCGGTCGAGCGAGCCGACCGTGGTGGCGATCAGCGTGCCGCGCGGCGGCACGATGCGCGGCTTGTCGAGGCCGGTCAGGTGGTCGGTGCGTTCGCCGTCGAGGCCGAGCGACGTGAGCCCGAAGCGCAGGGGGACGTTGTCCATCAGCGCGTTGACCACCGTCGTCTTGCCGGCGTTCTTGACCAGGCCGATCACGGCGATCGTCGCCGCGCCGCTGCCGGCCACGACGTCGAACAGGGTGGCAGGCGAGGTGCCGGTCGAGGCGAGGGGCGGCGTGCCGGCGGCGGTCACCGGCCGGCTCCGGCCGCGTCGGGCGAGGTCTCGCCGCCCCCCTGGCGGCGGATCTCCTTGAGGTAGCTGAAGACCGTGAAGCGCGAGAGGTCGAGCGCCTCGGCGACCTGTTCGGCCGAGCGCTTGACCAGGAACGCGCCGCGCTCCTCGAGCCGTGCGACGACCTCCATCTTCTCGTCGCGGCTCATGGTGGCGGGCGTCTTGCCCATGTCGGAGAGGATGGCGCTGATCATGCCGGCCAGGACGTCGCGGATGTCGCCGCCGAAGAGCTCCTCGGTCTCGGGCAGGCCGATGCTGTCGGGCCCGCCGACCGTGGCCAGGCCGGCCAGCGTGCGCTGGGCGCGCACGAGCTCGGAGACGTCGAGATTGAGACCGAGCACGCCGATCGGCCGGTCGTCGGCGTCGCGCAGCGTGACGGCGAGCGACTTGAGGATGCGGCCGTCGGTCGAGGTGACGTAGAGGCGCACGTCGGGCGTGTCGTCGGCGTTGCGCAGCGAGCGCAGCATCTGGTCGGTGGGAGCGTCGCCCTGGCGCCGTCCGGTGACGTGGCCGTTCTCGATGGCGACGATGGAATGCGGCATCTGGGCGAGGTCGTGCAGGACCACTTCGCACTGCGGGCCGAACATCTCGGCCAGCCCCTGGGCGACGGCGAAGTAGGAGCGCAGATACGGGTTGCTGGGGCGGTTCAGGCTCACGGATCCTCCCGTCGGACAGGCGCGCCACGAGCGCTCGCGATGCCTGGTCGGCGACCCGGTCCGCCTGCACGAAGAACGCCCCGCGACTCTATCCGGACCTATCGAAAAGAGTCAACCCGATACCCGTTTCAGTTGAGATGTCGGGGCCT
>DATIYD010000155.1:0-4272 GCA_035517975.1 Thermoleophilia bacterium
CGGTGGCGAGCAGCAGCAGGCAGAGGGCGAGAAACGCGGCGAGGCCTTCGGGGACCGGCCCGATCCAGCCGAGCCCCCAGCCGCCGGGCGACGGCGGCGCCTGGAGAGTCTCGACGTAGAGCGCGACCGAGGCCTGCTGGCGCACGCCGAGGGCGGTGCCGGCGAAGACGGGCATGTTGCCGCGCCCGTAGATCATGGCGGCGAGCGCTTCGGCCGCGGGGAAGGCGCGCAGGTCGGGCGCGTTGCGGCCCTGGGTGAGGGCGCCACCGCTGCCCACCGAGCTGTGGCAGCCCGAGCAGTACAGGCGAAACTCCGCGCCGCCCTCGGCGACGGTGCCCAGGCGGGCGGCAGGATCGGCGATCTGCGTGGCGACGTAGGTCGCGACGGCGTCGACCTGGGCCGTCGAGAGCTGGGGGAAGGCGGGCATGGAGATGCCGCCGCGCCGCACCATGCCGGCGACCAGGCTCGGGAAGGCGTCGGCCTGCTGGCTCGGGCCGATCAGACCCTGGCCGTGGTCGCCGTGGCAGCCGGAGCAGTTGGCGGCGAACAGGGCGGCGCCCGAGCCGGGCGGCGGCGTGGGCGTGGCGGCCGGCGTGGCAGAGGTAGCGGCCGGCGTGGCGGTGGTCGCGGTGAGGATCGCGGGCACAGCGACGGGCGCGGCCGGCGGGCTCGCGCTCGCAGCCTTGACGGCGGCCGGCAGCACGATGGCGGCCGCGGCGACGACGGCAAGCGCCACGGCCGTGCGCGGGCGAAGGTGACGCGGCCCTCGCATCAGCGTTCCTCGCGGCGCTTGCGCCGCAGCCGGGCGCTCGTACCCCAGTCGAGCGCGCCCATGCGCCACAGGTAGACGAGGCCGGCCAGCAGCAACACGATGAAGACCAGGGCCTCGCTGTACCCGCGCCAGCCGGCCTGGCGCAAGGTGACGGCCCAGGCGAAGATGAAGACGGCCTCGAGGTCGAAGACGACGAAGTAGACGGCGATCTGGTAGAACTCGATGGAGAAGCGCTTGGGCAGGGGGCCGGCCTGGGGCAGACCGGATTCGTAGCGCTCGTCGGTGGTCAGATCACGGTGTCGCTGGCCCAGGAATGCGGCGATGCCCACGATGCTCGCCGCGATGACGACGGCAAGCACGGCATAAAGGAGAAACGGCCACCCGGCTCCGGTGATGGCCACGACGACACTCGACCCCACGCTCGACTCCCTGTGTGCCAGACACGGCTCTGGCTACCCTCGATCGCCTTCGCAGTAAGCCGTTTCGCCACGGATCCTGCGCATGCAGTGGCAGTAAGACAACAGGCTCGGCGCACGTTCGTCCAGCGTTGGGAGGCGAGCGGCCGGCCGGCGACGGCGGTCGCCGGCCGGCCTTTAAGAACTCCGGGTGGCGGGAAAGAGCGTCCGAAGCCTCGTAAGTAGCCGCTCGCGTTCCCCGTGCCTCCGGAGGTCCCATGTTCGCCGTCGATCGCCGCATCAAGCTGACCACCCTCTTCACCATGTGTTTCGCGCTCTTCATGGCGATGCTCGACAACACCGTCGTCAACGTGGCTCTGCCCACCATCCAGCGCGACTTCGGCTCGGGGGTGTCCGGCCTGCAGTGGATCATCTCGGCCTACACGCTGTTCTTCGCGAGCCTCATGCTGACAGGCGGCACGCTCGGCGACCTCTACGGCCGCAAGCGCTGGTTCCTGACCGGCCTCGTGGTGTTCACGAGCGGGTCGCTGCTGTGCGGCCTGGCGCCCTCGCTGCACTGGCTCGTCGTTGGTCGCGCGGTCCAGGGCGTGGGCGCGGCCGCATTGCTGCCCGGCACCCTCTCGATCCTGATCACGACCTTTCCCGACCCCAGGGAGCGTGCGCAGGCGATCGGTCTGTGGGCCGGCGTCTCGGGGCTCGCCCTGGCCGCCGGCCCGGTCATCGGCGGGCTGCTCGTCGACACGCTGGGCTGGCAGAGCGTCTTCTTCGTGAACGTGCCGATCGGCATCCTCGCCCTGGTCGTCGCCCTGCGCACGGTGCGGGAGTCGTCGAACCCCGAAGGTCGCACGCTCGACCTGCCGGGCCAGCTCCTGGCGATCGTGTCGCTGGGCTCGCTCGTCTACGCCCTGATCGAGGCCAACAACTACGGCTGGACCTCACCGCTGATCCTCAGCCTGTTCGCGATCGGCGTGGTCACGCAGGCCGCGTTCCTGTGGGTCGAGGCCCATTCGCCGAGCCCCATGCTGCCCCTGCGCTTCTTCCGTAACCCGACCTTCGCCGCCGGCTCGACGGTGGCCGGCCTGATCAGCTTCGGCATGTTCGGGATCTTCTTCTTCCTCACCCTGTACTGGCAGAACATCCAGGGTTACTCGGCGCTGCAGATGGGCTTGCGCGTGCTGCCGCTGACAGGAGCGATCATCGTGACGGCCCCGCTGGCCGGACAGGTCGCCGGGCGGATCGGCTCGCGCTGGCCCATGACCTTCGGCATGGCACTGGGCGCCGCCGGCATGCTCCTGCTCGAGCGCACCACGCCCACGACGCCCTACAGCGCCCTGTGGTGGAACATGCTGATCCTGGGCGTGGGTATGGGCAGCGTGATGGCGCCGATGACGGCGGCCGTCACCTCGACCGTGCCGCGGCAGCGGGCGGGCATGGCGTCGGGCACGACCAACGCCACCCGCGAAGTGGGCGGCGTGTTCGGTATCGCGCTGCTTGGGGCGATCGTCACGCACTGGTTCTCGCGCGATCTCGCCGGCTCACTCGCCCGGTTCCCGCTGCCCGAGGCGGCCAGGAGCCGCATCGTCGCCCTGGCGAGCCACGGCGGCGGGACGGTCGCCGGCAGCGCGCCGTCCAGCATCGATCCCGCGCTCGTGCACCGCGCCATCGACACGTCGTTCGTCTACGGCATCCACGTCGCGCTCGGCGTCTCGGCGACGGCCCTGCTCTGCGGCGCCGTGCTGTCGGCGGTCTTCGTGGGCCGCGGAACGGTCGCCCACGAGGAGACGACGGCGACCGCGCTGGCGGCCGAGGCGCAGCCCGTCGCTGCGATCCGTGGCTCGGGCGAGGGAGAGGCGGCCTAGGAGGCAGACGGCGCGGCGACCCTTCACGGGGGCGCCGGCCGCGCCGGCGCCCCCGCGACGAGCGGAGCGGGCCGCGCCGGCGCCCCCGCGACGAGCGGAGCCGCTCCGGCACGAACGAAAGCGCGTGGTCCTACCGCAGCGGCGCGATGAGCTCAGCCGGTGGCGTGGCGACGGACGTCCAGTCGAACTCGCGTCCGATCCGGCGCAGACGGTCCCGCGTGCCTTCGTCGCACAGCGCGCCCGTCACGCCGTTGTCGTAGATCCAGCGCGGGTCCGCGCCGAGGTGGGCGGCGACCGCGTAGTCGAGGGTGAGGTCTGTAGAGAAGAGCGCCGGATCGTCGGTCGAGATCGAGCAGCGCACACCGGCGGCGACCAGGGCGGGCAGGGGATGCTCGTCGAGAGCGGCCACCACCTGCGTGCGCAGGTTCGAGACCGGGGTGACGTCGAGCACGATGCCGCGGGCGGCGAGCTCGGCGACGAGCGCCGGGTCTTCGACGGCGCGGATGCCGTGCCTGATGCGGTCGGCGTGCAGCGCGTCGAGGGCGCCGCGGATCGAGGCGGGGCCGGCGCCCTCGCCCGCGTGGGGTACGGAGCCGAGGCCCAGCGAGCGCGCCAGGGCGAAGGCCGGGGCGAACGGCTCCGGGGGTGTCTCGAGACCGCCGAGGCCGACGGCAAGCACGCCGCGCTCGCGGTAGCGGGCGCACCAGCGGACCGTCTTCTTGGCCAGGCGCGGACTGTAGGCGCGCGTGATGTCGGGCGTGAAGAAGATCTCGACGCCGAACCGCTCGCGGGCCTCGTCGGCGCCCTCGCAGTAGCCCTCGAAGATCTGGTCCCAGGCGACGCCGCGCATGGCCGGCTCGGCCGGCGAGAAGATGCCTTCGAGGTAGACGGCGCCCAGTGCGGCGGCCTCGGCCGCGTAGTCGACCACGATCTGGTGGAAGTCCGCGGCGGTCTGCAGGGCCGGAGTCGTGGCCAGCCAGACGTCGAGGAAGTGCGGAAAATCACGGAACCGGCAGAGCTCGGAGAGACCCTCGACGCTGTCGGCCGGCAGCCGGTAGCCGTTGCGGCGGGCGATGGACAGCAGCGTGGCCGGCCGCACCGTGCCTTCCAGGTGGACGTGCAGCTCGATCTTGGGAAACGGCGCCGCCGCCGCGGCGGCGCCTTGGGCTGTCTGCGCGGCATGCCCGGTCGCGGTCGGTTGTCCCACGCTCCTGCCCCTCCACTC
>DATIYD010000156.1:0-3583 GCA_035517975.1 Thermoleophilia bacterium
CGCGACCTGCGTCGCGGCCGTCCCCGCCACCATGGTCGGCGGGACCACCCCGGCCGACGCCGCGGCCGCCGTCGCGACGACCTGGGGGGCGGCCACCGAAGCGGCCGTCGCGGCGACAGCTCCCGCGCCGACGATGCCTGCCACGGGGGCGCCGAGCCCGGCGTCGTGATGGTCGGCTCCAAGGTCGGCCGCGCGCAGCGCGTCGGCGAACTCGCGCGCGGTCGCAAAGCGCTCCGCCGGGTCCTTGCGCAGCGCGCGCCCGACGATGGCGTCGAGCGCGGGCGGCACGCCGGCGGCGACGTCGCTCGGGGCCGGCGCCGGCTCGTTTGCGTGGCGCAGCGCGATCGCCAGGTCGTTGTCGCCCTCGAACGGCAGCCGGCCGGTCAGCATCTCGAAGAGCACGACGCCGGCCGAATAGACGTCGGAGCGTTCGTCGGTGGGCTCGCCACGCGCCTGCTCGGGCGAGAGGTAGCGCGAGGTGCCCATGACGATGCCGGTCGAGGTAAGCGCCGAGGAGCCGAAGTGGGCGATGCCGAAATCGGTCACCTTGACGCGCCCATCGGGACCGAGCAGCACGTTCTGGGCGGTCACGTCGCGATGCACGATGCCGCGCTCGTGAGCCGCCTGCAGGGCCGCGAGCAGCTCGCACTCGATGTCGCGGGCGACGGCGGGCGCGAGCGGCCCCGTCCGCTGCACGAGCTCCTTGACGGTCTCGCCGGCCACGTACTCCATGACGATGAACGACGAGCCCGCCGCGCCGCCGCGGTCGTGGATGGCCACGACGTTCGGATGGTTCAGGGCGGCCGCCGCGCGCGCCTCGCGGTGGAAGCGGGCCACGAACTGGGTGTCGTCGGCGAAGCGCTCGCGCAGGACCTTGACGGCGACCAGGCGCTCGAGGGTCGTGTCGGTCGCCAGGTAGACCTCGGCCATGCCGCCGCCGCCCAGCCGCCGCTCCAGGCGGTAGCGGCCGGCGATCAGCCGCCCGGCAACGGCGGGAGAGCCGTTCTCGGTGTTGGCCTGCGGATCGTCGGGGGTCAAATCGAACGACACCTCTGGTCGGGAGTGGGTCGGCGCGAGGCGCCGGCGGCCGTCGCGGCGAGTGCCGCAGGGTCGCGCGCGCCTCTGGCAGTGTAGGTCATGGACGGCCGGGCGTCTTCCCGACGCCGTTCGGCAGGCTCGCGGGCCGTGCTTGACACGAACACATGTTCGTTTACACTGGAGTCGTTCGGGGGAGAACGAGCGCGTGCGACATGGCGATCGAGCTCGCCCGACACGCCGGTGCTCCAAGCGGCCGCCGGCGTGGCCGCGCCCCGTGCTCTCTCTCCCCTCATCCCGGCTCAGCTGGTGTCACATGAGCTTCGTCCACCTGCACACGCACAGCAACTTCTCTCTCGGCGACGGCGCCGGACGCATCGACGAGCTCGTCGCCGCCGCCCGCCGCTTCGGCATGCCGGCCCTGGCGATCACCGACCACGACGGCCTCTACGGCGCGGTGCGCTTCTACCAGGCCTGCAAAGCGGCCGGCATCAAGCCCATCGTCGGCGTCGAGATCAGCGTCGAGTCGATGCTCGACGACACCACCCCAGGCTCCCGTTGCCCCGGCTCTCCCACCCTCGATCGTGGAGCGACGGGCAAAACGGCGGCCCAGGCGACAGCGGCCACGGCGAGCGGCGCGCCGACGACGGCCGACGCGACGACGACCACGACAGATAGCGAAGGCGCTGCGCCGACCACGGCAGAGCCGGCGGAGGCGGGGCCCGGGGTGAGGGCGAACTCTGAGCTCTCGCACACCCCGAGGTGTGGAACGCGCTGCGACGGAGCACGAGGCGACGCCGCGCCGACCACGCCAGAGCCGGCGGAGGCGGGGTCGGGGGTGAGGGCGAACTCTGAGCGTGAGTGCTACCCGCGGCGTGAGCCGCGGGTGCCGTACTTGGGTTCGCGAAGCGAGAGCCCGACCCCCGGCCCCGCCGCAGCCGGCGGCGCGGCGGCGGTCGCCGACGACGCTCGCGTCCCGCGCGTCTCCACGACCGACCTCTCCCCTTCCCCGCCGCGCGGCCAGTTCGCCGCGGCCGGCTACCACCTCGTGCTACTGGCCCGCGACTACCAGGGCTGGTCGCAGCTCTGCCGCATCGTGAGCGCCGCCCACCTCGAGCATCGCGGCGAACCGCCCGTCGCCCGCATCGCGACGCTCGCCGCCAACCACGACCACCTGATCGCCCTGTCGGGTTGCCGGCGTGGTGAGGTGGGCGCGCTGCTCGCCGCCGGCGACAAGACCGGCGCCCGGCGCGCCGCCGCCCGTTACGCCGAGCTCTTCGGCCGCGGCGACTTCTTCATCGAGCTGATCGACGAGCAGTTGCCCGACTCCGCCCGCTCTGTGCAGCAGCTCGACCTGCTGGCCCGCGAGCTCGAGCTGCCCACGGTCGCCACCAACGACGTCCACTACACCGAGGCGGCCGACGCGCCGCTGCACGACATCCTCGCCGCCGAGGCCGCCAACCAGCCGCTGCCCAACCCGCTCGGGCGGCGCAACAGCGAGCTCTACCTCAAGAACGCCGGCCAGATGTGGCGTCTCTTTGCCCGCTATCCGCAGGCCTACCGCAACGCCACGCGCATCGCGGCGCGCTGCAACCTCGACCTGGGCCTCGGCCGGCTGCTCTTTCCCGCCTATCCGCTGCCGCCCGGCGAGACCGCCTACTCGCTGCTCGTCAAGCACTGCTTCACCGGCGCCGCCGAACGCTACAGCCCGGTCACGCCCGAGGTCCTCGAGCGCCTCGAGCGTGAGCTCAAGGTGATCCAGGAGCTCGGCTTTGCCGAGTACTTCCTGGCCGTGCGCGACATCGTGCAGTTCACCCTCGAGCGCGGCATCTACTACTCGGGGCGCGGCTCGGCCGGCAACAGCATCGTGAGCTACGTGCTGCGCATCACCGACGCCGATCCCATCGCCAACGACCTGCTCTTCGAGCGCTTCCTCAACCCGTCACGGCGCGAGATGCCCGACGTCGACATCGACTTCGAGTCGGCCCGCCGCGACGAGGTCATCGAGTACATCTACGAGCGCTTCGGCCACGACCGCGTGGCGATGGTCGCCAACGTCAACACGGTGCGGGCGCCCTCGGCGGTGCGCATCGTCGCCCGCGCCTTCGACTTTCGTCCAGGCGAGATCGACGCCCTGTCCCGCAAGGTGCCCTGGGGCAGCGCCGCCGGCCTGTCGCAGATGCTCGCCGAGCGCCCCGAGCTTGCCAACCACGAATTCCAGAGCCCGCACTACAAGCGTCTCGTCGCCCTGGCCGAACGCCTCGCCGGGTTTCCCTACATCCTGGGCACGCACCTCGGCGGCTTCATCCTGTCGCGCGACCCCATCACCGACCGCGTGCCGCTGCAGTGGGCGGCCAAGGGGGTGATCGTCGCCCAGTTCAACAAGGACGACATCGAGACGCTCGGTCTGGTCAAGATGGACATCCTCGGCCTGCGCATGCACAGCGCCATCGCCGAGGCGGTGCGCCTGATCGAGGCGCGCACCGGCGAGCACGTCTCTGCCTGGGAGCTGCCGCGCGACGACCCCGCGGTCTACAAGCTGATCAGC
>DATIYD010000157.1:0-3602 GCA_035517975.1 Thermoleophilia bacterium
CCGAGCCGTCGTTCGGCGGCCGCGTCACCGTGCCGGTCCTCTGGGACACGAAGACCGGCCAGATCGTGAGCAACGAGTCGGCCGATATCGTGCGCATGTTCAACGCCGCCCTCGATCCCGTCGCCCGCGACCACGTCGATCTCTACCCGCCGGCGCTGCGTGGCGAGATCGACGAGCTCGAAGCCTTCGTCTACGACACCGTGAACAACGGCGTCTACAAGGCAGGTTTCGCCCGCAGCCAGGCCGCCTACGACGAGGCCTTCGCCGCGCTGTTCGCGGCTCTCGATGAGCTCGAGACGCGCCTTGCCGGGCGTCGCTACCTGCTGGGCGACGCGGTCACCGAGGCCGACTGGCGCCTGTTCCCGACCCTCGTGCGTTTCGACGCCGTGTACTACAGCCACTTCAAGTGCAACTTGCGGCGCATCGTCGACTACCCCCATCTGTGGCGCTACACCCGCGAGCTCTACGGCCGGCCCGGCATCGCGGCCACGGTCGCCATGGAGCAGATCAAGCGCCACTACTACACGACGCACGACTTCCTGAACCCGAGCCGCATCATCCCCGACGGTCCGGCGCTCGACTTCGGCGCGCCGCTTCCAGCCGAGGTCCGGCCCGTTCCTTGACACCCTCTGCCGTCTGTGGTTCTCGTTGCGCTTGAGTGCGCGCGTCAGACGCTCCTTGTGGGTGTCCCTCGCTCGTACAGGAGTCTGGCCGGCTCGTCCCTGCACGAGGAGAAGGTGGAGTGGTCTTCAAGAATGCCCGGGCGAAACTCAGGAACATCGTGGTCAGGAGCGCGCTGACCCACATGCCGGACAGCACGATCGAAAAGGTCGTCGGCGACCTCTACCCCTACCGCGACACCACCACCTACCGCCGGGTGCCCGCCGAGCCGGTCGACCGCACCGCCATCCTCGCCGAGATCGCCGGCATGGCCACGAGCGAGGATGCCCGCGGCGACAAGGGCACCGTGTCGGGCAGCCTCTACTGCGGCGACCACGACCACTACCGTTTCCTGGGCTCGGTCTTCGACCAGTTCTCGCACGCCAACATCCTGCAGCGCGACATGTACCCGAGCGCCACCAAGTTCGAGGGCGAGATCATCGCCATGGCGAGCGACCTGCTGCACGGCACGGGGATCGGCGTCGTCACGAGCGGCGGCACCGAGAGCCTGATCACCGCCCTGTACTCCTATCGCGAGCTCGCCCGCGCCGAGCGCGGCGTCACCAGAGCCAACGTCGTCATGCCGGTGACCGCCCACGTCGCCCTCGACAAGGGCGCGCACTGGATGGACATCGAGGTGCGCAAGACGCCGCTCACCGGCCGCTACGTCGCCGACGTGGCGGCGATGGCCGCGCAGATCGACGATCAGACCATCGCGCTCGTCGCCAGCGCCGGCGACTACGCGCACGGCCTCATCGACCCCATCACCGAGATCGGCGCGCTCGCGCAGTCGCACGGCATCGGCCTGCACGTCGACGGCTGCCTCGGCGGCTGGCTGCTGCCCTGGGTGGAGCGCCTCGGCTACGACGTGCCGCCCTGGGATTTCAGGGTGCCGGGCGTCACGTCGATCTCGGCCGACACGCACAAGTACGGCTACGCGTTGAAGGGCTCGAGCGTGCTGCTCTACCGCGACAAGGAGACGCGCCAGCGGCAGTACTTCGCCTACCCGGACTGGCCCGGCGGTCTGTACCTCTCGCCCGGCTTCGCGGGCTCGCGCAGCGGCGGCATCCTGGCCTCGACATGGGCGGCACTGCTGGTCACAGGCGAGTCGGGCTACCTGACCGCGGCCGACGCCATCATGCGCACGGCGACCACCATCCGCGAGGGGGTCGCCGCGATCCCCGAGCTCGAGGTGATGGGCGACCCCCTGTTCCTCGTGGCCTTCAAGTCGGCCGGCGAGCTCGACATCTACCTGGTCAACGACGCCCTCATCGCCCAGGGCTGGCGCATGAACGCCGCGCAGCTCCCGCCCGCCCTGCACTTCTGCGTCACGCGGCCCAACACGGCGCCCGGCGTTGCCGAGGCCTTCGTCGAGGCCCTGCAGGGCGCCGTCGACTACGCCCGGCAGCACAAGGGCGAGGCGGCCAAGTCGGGCGCCGTGTACGGCTTCGGCGGCGATCCCAAGGGTAACGAGCTGGTCTCGTCGGTCATGTTCAAGGTGCTCGACGCCATGCACGCCGTCGCGCCCGACGGACGCCCCTGACATGGCCGAGCCCTGGATCCTTGCGATCGACCACGGCAACGGCGGCCCAAAGGTCGCCGTGGTCTCACTCGAGGGCGAGCTGCGCAGTGTGGCGGTGCGTCCGGTCCACGTGTACATCGGGCTCGACGGCGCCGCCACGCAGGACCCCGTCGAGTGGTGGGCCGAGCTGCGCGAGGCGGCGCGCGAGGCGATCGCGGCCGCCGACGCGGACGGCGACGGCCTGCACGCCGTCGCGATCACCGGGCAGTGGGCCTCGTCGGTGCCGGTCGGCGCCGACGGCGAGCCCGTGGGCGAGGTCCTGCTCTGGTCCGACACGCGCGCCCGCGAGCTCGTCCGCGAGGTCATCGGCGGACCGGTCAGCATCTCCGGGTTCGCGCCGCAGAAGGTGCTGCCGTTCCTGCGTATCACCGGGGGAGCGCCGGCGCCCAGCGGCGCCGACCCCACCGGCCACTCGCTGCTGCTGCAGAAGCGGCTGCCCGAGGTGTACGCCAGGACCACCGTCATCCTCGAGCCGGTCGACTACCTCGGCCTGCGATTCACCGGCAGAGCCGCCGCCACGCCGGCGTCGATGATCGCCTCGTGGCTCACCGACAACCGGCCCGGTGCGCCGCTGGGATACGTCGATACGCTCGTCAGGCGGACGCGGCGAGATCGCGCCCGACTGCCCGATCTCATCCCGACGGGCTCTGTGCTCGGCCCGCTGCTGCCCGAGGTCGCTACCGAGCTCGGCGTCGCGCCGGGAGCACCGGTGGTCTGCGGCATCCCCGACCTGCATGCCGCGGTGGTGGGCTCCGGCGCCGTGGCACCGTACGAGACCCACATCGCGGTGTCGACCACGTCGTGGGTCGGCGCTCGTGTGCCTTTCAAACGCACAGACATCCTGCACCAGATCGCGACCGTGCCGGGGCTCGACCCGATGCACCCGGTGGTGGCCAACAACCAGGAGACCGGTGGGGCCTGCCTGCACTGGCTGCGCGAGCAGATCGTGGCGCCGCCCGACGGCCTGCTCGGCGGCGGCAGCGGGATCGGCGCAAGCGGCGCGGCGCGCGACGCGCTCGCACCCTCGTTCGAGGATCTTCTGGGCCTCGCCGAGCGTGCGCCGGCGGGCTGTGAGGGGCTGCTGTTCATGCCGTGGCTCAACGGCGAACGGAGTCCGATCGACGACAAGATCGCGCGCGCCGGCTGGGTGAACCTCTCGCTGCGCACCGACCGGGCGATGCTCGTGCGCTCGGTCCTCGAAGGGGTCGCCTACAACTCGCGCTGGCTGTTCGACGCCTACGAGAAGTTCCTCAAACGGCCCCTCCCCAAAGTGCGCATCCTCGGCGGCGGCGCACAGAGCGACCTGTGGTGCCAGATCTACGCCGACGTCCTGGGGCGCCCGGTCGAGCAGGTGGCCGAC
>DATIYD010000158.1:0-2583 GCA_035517975.1 Thermoleophilia bacterium
CACCATCGTGCTGGTCAACCTGCTCGGCAACGCCGTGCGCTACGGCCGGCCCGGCGGCCGGCTGCGGCTCAAGGTAGGGCGCCGCGGCAAGCGCCTGCGCGTGACGGTCTGGAACGAGGGCCAGGGCTTCACGCGGGCGCAGCGCGGCCGCCTGTTTCGCAAGTTCTCGCGCCTCGGCACACCGGCGACCGACCAACGGCGGGGCACCGGCCTGGGACTGTACAATTCCTGGCGGATCGTCCAGCTCCACCACGGGCACATTCGGGCCGACGCGCAGCCGGGCGAGTGGGCCGAGTTCACCTTCGAGATCCCGCAACCGCTCTGCGCGGCCGACGTCGCCGACGAGCTTGAACCGAGTGAGTGACGCATGAGTACCAGGACCGACACCCCGCCCGTCACCTTCATCGACGAGGGCGCCATCATCACGGCGCTGATCGCCGGCGCCCGCGCCGACGCCGGGCGCATCCGCGAGATCATCGCCAAGGCCGGCGAGGCCAACGGTCTCACGCTCGACGAGGTGGCCGCGCTCACCACGATCAGCGACCCCGAGCTGCTCGGCGAGCTGTTCGCCACGGCGCGCGCCATCAAGGAAGATATCTACGGCAAGCGTCTCGTGCTCTTCGCGCCACTCTACGTCTCGAACCTCTGCGAGAACGACTGCGTGTACTGCGCCTTTCGCGTGCGCAACAAGGAGCTCAAGCGCCGCGCGCTCACCCAGGACGAGATCCGTCACGAGATCGAGATCCTGGTCGACCAGGGTCACAAGCGCGTGCTGCTCGTAGCCGGCGAATCGTACCCCGGCGAGGGCTTCAAGTACGTGCTCGATTCGGTGGCGACCATCTACGACGTGCACCGCGGTAACGGCGAGGTGCGGCGCGTCAACGTCAACGTCGCGCCGCTCTCGGTCGACGAGTTCCGCGAGCTCAAGGCGACCGGCATCGGCACCTATCAGGTCTTCCAGGAGACCTACCACCGCGACACCTACCGCAAGGTCCACCTCGGCGGCCGCAAGAGAGATTACGACTGGCGCGTGACGGCCATGGACCGCGCCATGCAGGGCGGCATCGACGACGTCGGCATCGGCGTGCTGTTCGGCCTGTTCGACTGGCGCTTCGAGATCCTCGCGATCCTGCAGCACATCCACCACCTCGAAGAGACGTTCGGCGTGGGGCCGCACACCATCAGCATGCCGCGCATCGAGCCGGCCGTCGGCTCCGACCTCGCCTCGCAGCCACCGCACCCGGTCGACGACCTCGACTTTCGCAAGATCGTCGCCATCACCCGGCTGGCCGTGCCCTACACCGGCATGATCATGAGCACCCGCGAGACCGGCAACCTGCGCCGCGAGACCTTCGCCCTGGGCGTCTCGCAGATCTCGGCCGGCAGCCGCACCAACCCGGGTGGCTACACCGAAGACACGGTCTCGAACATGGAGCAGTTCCAGCTCGGCGACCACCGCACACTCGACGAGGTCATCCGCGACGTTGCCCAGCTGGGCTACATCCCCTCGTTCTGCACCGCCTGTTACCGCCTGGGCCGCACCGGCGGCGACTTCATGGACCTGGCCAAGCCCGGCGAGATCAAACACCACTGCGACCCCAACGCGCTGTCGACGTTCCTCGAGTACCTCGAGGACTACGGCTCGGCCGAGACCAAGGCCGCCGGTGAGCAGCTCATCGCAACGGCGCTGGCCGAGATGGCCGACCGCGAGCGGACGACCTCGAACAGGCTGATCGAGAAGGTTCGCGCCGGCGAGCGCGACTGCCTGGTCTAGAGACAGGACATCCGCGCGCCGGCCGGCGGTCGGCCGTGCGGGACGTGACCAACGAGGAGGGACTCGGAGAATGAGCGACGACACCCACAAGATCCTGGCCGTGCATCTGACCGACCGCGTGACCGAAGCCGGCAAGGTACAGGCGGTGTTCACCGAGTACGGCTGCAACATCAAGACGCGCGTGGGCCTGCACGACGTGGCCGGCGACTACTGCGCGCCCGGCGGCGTGATCATCCTCGAGCTGATCGGCCCCGACGGCATCACCGCCGAGGTCGGCGGCCGCCTGAACGCCATCGGCGGCGTCGAGACGAGGGTCGTGGAGTTCGCGCACGGGGCCGACTGAGCGCCGCACGGCGCCGCTGTCCTCACGCGAGCGGACGACAAGGACGGATCACCGTAGCTGCGACGGATCACCACAGAGCTGACGGGCAACGCACCGAGGCCGGCGGGCAACGCACCGAGGCCGGCGGGCAACGTACCGAGGCGGACCTCCTCGGCGAGGTCGGCGTGCCGACCGACGCCCTGTTCGGAGCGCACACCGTGCGCGCGCGGGCCAACTTCGGCCTCGCCGGGCGGCCGGTGCACGGCGAGCTCGTCCGTGCCTATGGCACGGTCAAGCTCGCCGCCGCCCTGACCAACCGCGACCTGGGGGTGTGGGCCGACGACCCGGCCAAGGCCGAGGCCATCGAGCGCGCCTGCCGCGAGCTCGCCGACGGCCTGCACGGCGACCAGGTGGTCGTCGACCTGCTGCAGGGCGGCGCCGGCACCTCGACCAACATGAACGTCAACGAGGTGATCGCCAACCGTGC
>DATIYD010000159.1:0-2705 GCA_035517975.1 Thermoleophilia bacterium
AGGTGCGGCGGGCCGGCGGGCACGGGGCCGTCCTCGGCGGCCCCGTGCCCGCCGGCCTGCCCATCCTGGTCACCGGCCCCAACCGCGAGCTGCTCGCCGCAAGCTCGCTCGAGCTGCGCTATCCGGCGCCCTTCGGCGACATGATGATGACCGGCCCGGCGGGGCTGATCCGGGCCCATCGTCACCGCTACGGCGACTGAGGGCCCGATGGTTCAGGCCGCGGGTCCGGCGAGGCCTGAGAGGGCGCCCTGGCGGCCGCACCGGCCTCGTCGAAGGCGCAGAAGACCACCGTGCGCAGTCCGCTGCTCGTCCCGCTCAGGTAGTCGCGCACGCGGGCGACCATGATGCCGGCGCAGGCGCGCATCGAAAAGCCGCCCACGCCGGTGCCGAAGGCCGGCAGCGCCAGGCTGCGGGCGCCAAGCCCGTCGGCCACCTCGAGCGTGCGCGTGGTGGCCCGCGCGATGAGGTCGGCGTCGGTCTGCAGGTCGCGCCCCATGACCGCCGCGTGGATGACCCACCGGGCGGTCAAGCGGCCGCCGCCGGTGGCGACGGCATCGCCCACCGCGATCGGCCCCCGGCGCATGGCCTCCTGCTCGATCTCGCGACCGCCGGCCCGCTTGATGGCGCCGGCCACGCCGGCCCCCATCCAGAGCTCGTTGTTGGCGGCGTTGGCCACGGCCTCGACGTCGAGCAGGGCGATGTCGCCGACCACGACCTCGAGGCTGGTCCCGCCTATGGTCGTCTTCACGGTCACCCCCGATCGCCGGCGCCCTCCACAGAGTATCGCCGACCGCCCCACGAGGTCGAGATGCCGCCATCACCCAGCGCGACGCTGATAGGATGGCGCGGGCCCGCTCGTTGCGGGCCCGCGCCTCGCGCGCACGCCTGCGGAGGGGGACGGCATCTCGGCGGCCTTTATCGGCTGGATCGGCGTGGCCTTCGTGGCGGCCGCCTGCTGGGGCGCCGTCGTGGTCCTGAACAAGCGCGTCCTCGACTACGTGAGCCCGATCCCCGTGAACTTCCTCGTGCTCGTGGTCTCGACGGTCAGCCTGGTGGTCATCGCGGTGCCGCTCAGCCTCGCCCACCTGTGGCCGCTGGGCTTCGCCATGACCTGGGCTGCGACCGGCTACATCGCGGCCAGCGCCGCGGTGATCTGGCTGATCGCCTTCACCGCTTACTATTACGCCCTGCGTTCCGGCAAGGTCGGCGTGGTGGGCCCCCTGAGCAGTCTCGACCCGCTGTTCACGGCCGTGTTCGCGGCGGTCATCGTGGGCACGGCCCTCGCCGGCCTGACGATCGCCGGCCTGGTCGTGGCGCTCGTCGGCGTGGCCCTCATCTCGCGCTGGATGGGCGACGAGCCGGAGCCCCACGCGCCGGCGCTCGAGGGCGCCACCGAGCCGACGCTGCGCGCCTCGGCCGCGACGGTCGTGGCGCTGTCGCTGATCACGGCCGCGGGCTGGGGCTTCGGCCCCGTGATGATCGAGCTCGCCGAGCGTTCGACGGGCGGCGCCAGCACCACGATGATGGTGTTCGGCGAAGCGCTCGGCGTGCTGCTGCTGGCGCCGGTGGTGCTCGCCCGCAGGGCGCCGCTGTTCACGGTCGCGCTGCGCGAGCATGAGCGTCGCCGTGCCGTCGCGCTGCTGGTCGGAGCCGGCGTCCTGAACGCGTTCTTCTCCGTCCTGTTCTACGTGCTGATCGCCGAGATCGGCCCCGTGCTCACCACGCTGATCATCGCGACGTCGCCGATCTTCGCCATCCTGGGCAGCATCGTCTTCTTGCGCGAGCGTCTCGGCAGGCGCCTGGCGCTCGGCGCCGCGGTCACCCTGACCGGTGTGTTCCTCGCGACCCTCGCGCACGGGCACTGACGACCGGTGAGGGGGCAGGGCGGTGCGGGCGGTCGCCGGCCCACCGGCCCACGGGGGCCGGCAGAAGCGCGCGCGCCGGCCCGCAGGCCGGACCGGCGGGAGCCTACTTGCGCCGCCCGAAGAGGCGCCGGCGCACGGCCGCGCCCTTGAGCCACTGGATGCCCTCGGTGGGATTGAGCTCCTTGGGGCAGGCCTCGACGCAGTTGGTGATCGTGTGGCAGCGGTAGACGCCGCGCTCGTTGTCGAAGTTCGGCAGCCGCGCGCGGCGCGCCTCGTCGCGCGAGTCGACCTCGAACCGGTAGGCCTTGAGCAGGGCGGCCGGACCGAGGTAGTCCGTGCCGGCGCCGTACCAGACCGACGGGCACGAGCTGTAGCAGCAGCCGCAGAGGATGCAGTCGATCGGCATGTCGAGCTTGCGGCGCGCCTTGGGCGTCTGGGGGATCTCGCGCTCGGGGTCGGCGCCCTCGTCGCGGATCAGCCAGGGCTTGATGTACTCGTACTTGGCGAAGAACTCGGTCATGTCGCAGACCAGGTCCTTGACGAGCGGCAGGTGCGGCATGGGCTCGACCGTGACGTCGCCGGCCGGCAGGTGGGCGACGTTGGTCTGGCAGGCGAGGCGGTAGCGCCCGTTGATGTACATGGCGCAGGAGCCGCAGACGGCGGCCCGGCAGCAGTAGCGAAAGCAGAGCGAACCGTCGTGGCCTTCCTGGATGGCGAACAGCCCCTCGAGCACGGTGAACGTGCCCTCGTAGGGCACGACGAAGGTGTCGTAGCGCGGCGCGGCGTCGTGCGCCGGGTCGAACCGCCTGACACGGAACCTCGCTTCGCTCATCAGTAGGT
>DATIYD010000160.1:0-5821 GCA_035517975.1 Thermoleophilia bacterium
GCTCTCGGTGTGGGTGAGGCGCTCGGTCACGTTCTTGATGACGACGAAGTTGAAGCCCCAGAAGACGGCGACCGAAAAGAGCGCGAGGTCGGCGACGAGGGCTTTGCGGCGGGAGATCATGGCCTCATCCTCTCACCGCCCCGCGAGGCGGTCGAGCCGCCTCGAACGACGGCGCCTAGGCCGTGAACCCTCCGTCGACGACCAGGGTGCGCCCGGTCACGAAGGTCGCCTCGTCGCTCGCCAGAAAGGCGACCACGGCGGCGAGCTCGTCGGGCCGGCCGATCCGCCCCAGCGGGTAGCCCTCGCCCGCCCACGAGGCGTAGACCTCGGGGTCGGGCGCGTCGGCGATTGCCCTGGCCAGCATGGGCGTGTCGAAGACCGAGGGCGACACGCTGCAGACCCGCAGGTTGTCGGGGCCGTGGTCGATAGCAAGCGTGCGCGTCAGCAGGATGACCCCGGCCTTGGCGGCGGCGTAGGCCGCCGCTCCGGGCTCGCCGTGGATGCCGGAGTCGCTGGCGATGTTGACGATCACGCCGGCCCTGCGCGGCGCCATGTGCCGTACGGCCTCGCGGCACAGGAAGAAGGTGCCCTTGAGGTCGGTGTCCATGATGAGGTCGTAGTCCGCTTCGCTCCACTCCAGGATGGGCTTCTCGGTGTAGACGCCCGCCGAGTTCACGAGCACGTCGACACGCCCGTGCTGGGCGATCGCCTCGGTGAAGAGACGCTCGCAGTCGGCCACGCGGCGCACGTCACCCAGCACCGTCGTGAAGCGGGCCGCGCCGAAACCGGCGGCGGCCGCCTGCTCGGCGGCCCGCGCCGCCACGGCCGCGCAGCGCAGCTCGTCGCGGCCGCCCACGGCGACCGAGACACCCTCGGTGGCCAGGCGCAGCACGATCGCCTCGCCCAGTCCGGACGAGCCCCCCGAGACAAGCGCGGTCTTGCCGATCAGGCCCTTCAGCATCTGTCCCTCCTTGCGAGACATCGGGTGGGCTTCTTGCTGTGCGCGACGAGCGCGCCGCGCGTCTCGACCGCGTCGCGCGCCACCGGTTCGCCGCGCCTCACGAGCCCGCCACCCCGCACCAGCGCGTGGCGGTCACGGCGACGATGGCGGCCAGGTCGACCAGGTCGTCGACGGCGACGCACTCGTTCACGGCGTGCGCCGTGTCCATGCCGCCCGGTCCGTAGGAGCAGGTCGGGATACCGCCGTGCAGCGTGAAGGTGGCGGCGTCGTGCCACGAGTTCAGGCCGCCCGGACGCGATGGTCGCGCCAGGCCCGCGGCGCTCTCGAGCACGGTCGTGACCAGCGGATGATCGGCGGCGATCTCGGCCGGCGGCACCTCCCACTCCCACTGCCAGCCGATCGGGTGCTCGGCGAGCCAGTCGTCGGTCGCGGCGGCCGCGTCGATGCGCTGCCTGATCTCGGCCTTCACGAGATCGGCGCCCTGCGTTGCGTGCCACTGCGCCGGCAGGTAGTGACAGTCCAGGGTGAGGTGGCAGAAGGCGGGATAGGTCACGTCCCAGGTGCCGCCGTCGACCAGCACCGGCACGATGTCGCCGGGCGCGAGGAACGGATGGCGCTGGTCGGGCCGCGCCCGCCACTCGTCGTTGATGCGACCCACCTCACGCAGCACCGGCACGAGCTTCTCGATGGCGTTGACCGCGCCGCCGGCGCGCCAGTCGGGCTGCGGCTGCTGCGAGTGCCCCGCCCGGCCGGGGATCGTCAGGCGCGGTTTCAGGATGCCGCGGCAGGCGACCCAGGCCTCGAAACCGGTGGGCTCGGCGCAGAGGCCGGCCCGGGGGCGCAGACCACGCTCGGCGAAGCGCTGCACGACCGACCAGCTCCCCATGCCCGACGACTCCTCGTCGGTGACCGAGGCGAACACGACCTCGCCGGCCAGCGTCACGCCGGCGTCGCGCAGCCCCTCGAGGGCGACGACCAGGGCCGCCAGGCCGCCCTTCATGTCGTTGGCGCCGCGCCCGAACAGCAGGCCGTCGCGCTCGGTGAGCACGAACGGGTCGCTGTCCCACTGCTCGCGCGGCTCCACGTCGACGACATCGATGTGGCCGGTGAGCAGCAGGCCGCGAGATGTGTCCTCGGCGGGATCACCCGGGGCCGGAGCGGCGGCCGGCCCGGCGGCGGCGGGGCGGCCGCCGGGGTCGCCCGCCAAGCGGGCGACCAGCTGCGGCCGCCCCACGAAGTCGAGGCCGGGGGGCACGAACCGGCCGCCGGAGCCGGTCGGTTCCGGCTCCCACAGATCGATCTCGCCGCCCAGGGCGGCGAGGCGGGCCGCGAGCAGGCGCTGAAGCTGCGCTTCAGCGCGGGGCGGCGCGCCGGCGTCGCGGGCCGTCGTGTCCAGGGCGACGAGGGCGCCAGTGAGCGCCACGAGGTCGTCGCGCCGCGCCCGTACCGCGGCCACGACGCGGTCTTCCAGGGCGGAACGTTCGTCGGGCATGTCCCGGTGGCCTCCTTCACTTGCCGCGGGCCGGCCGCGGCCGGCCCGCACGCGACTAACGACACCCACTCTCGCGATCCGGCCTCTCCATTCGACGGCCGCCTCACACGGCCTTCCCTGCTCGGCTTCGCGCTGCTGTAAGCTTGGCCTGCCACGCCGACGAGCCGGGGAGGTCATCGCGATGTGCGCCGACGAGCGGTCGAAGAAGATCCGTGTCATCAGGCCGGAGGACGTCCACTGGGAAGAGGCCATGGTGGGTCCCGAGGAGCACGACCCGCCCGGACAGGAGTGCGTCGCGGCGCAGTCCGGCGACGAGCGCTTCAGCTGCGGCCTGTGGCAGCGCGACGTCCAGCGCCGCTACTTCGAGCGGCCCTACCACGAGATCGCCTACATCCTCGAGGGTCAGGTCGAGGTGACCGACGACGACGGCAACCTCGTCACCGCCGGCCCCGGCGACATCCTCATCACCCCGAAGGGCAGCAAGGGCTACTGGAAGAACCTTGGCCCCGTGAAGAAGTTCTGGACGATCTACGAAGACCCGGCCGCCGACCTCGAGGCCTATCTCGGCCCCGGCGGGTTCTGAAGGCACCGGCCGCCGCCCCGTGACGCCCGTTCCTCTGCCGCTGCCCGACGTCGTCCCCGTGCTGCGCGGCACGCGGGTCGTGCTGCGCCCGCCGCTGCCGGCCGACGTCGGCGTCGTCGCCCGGCTCGGGGTCGATCCGACGATCGAGCGCTTCTTCGGCGCCGAGCGTGGCACGCGACGGGGACTCACCTCGGGTGAGGCGCGAGCCGCGCTCGCACGCCTCGACGCCCGCGTCGATACGCAGGGCTGGGTGATCGAGCGCGACGGCCGGCTGGTCGGCCTGGCCCGGCTCTTCGGGGTCGAGCTCGCGGAACGGCGGGCGCGCTACGCGATCACGTTCCTCGCGCGAGAGCACCTCGGTCACGGCATGGGCACCGAGGCCACCCGCCTCGTGCTCACCTATGCCTTCGCCGTGCTCGGCCTGCATCGCGTGACGGCGCGGGTGCTCGCCTTCAACGAGCGCGCCCTGGCCTGCTTTCGGGCCTGTGCCTTCAGCGAGGAGGGCCGCGAGCGCGAAAGCGTGCCCTTCGAGGGCTACCGGCACGATGTCGTGCTCATGGGCGTGCTCGACCGCGAGTTCGCCGCCCTGGCTGCCGGCCGGC
Organism: Thermoleophilia bacterium; assembly: GCA_035517975.1. GTDB lineage: Bacteria > Actinomycetota > Thermoleophilia > UBA2241 > UBA2241 > Bog-752. Next base: position 3,639 of record DATIYD010000160.1, read on the forward strand.
CCGAGTGCGCCGGCCTCTCGGCGCTCGCCCGCGTGGTGCGCAGCGAGCTCGCGCAGGCGGCGGTCAGCCGCGCGCCCGCTTCCTGAATCGTCGTCCGGCGATCAGGCGCGCACCCGCACCTTGAAGCGTCGCACGCCGGTGCCACCCCGGTGGTCGCTCACCCGCACCGTCACGGTGAACAGGCCGGCGCGCCTGAAGACGTGGGCGATCACGAAGCTGTGGCTGCGAGTGGCCGGGCGACGGCTCACGGAGCCGTCGCCCCACGCGATGACCCTCCGCCACGAATCGGCGCCGGGGTCGCTGAAGGCGATGCGGCGCCTGAAGGCGACGCCGCGGCGGGCGGCCCCGCGATGTTGCAAGGCGATGTGCGGCACCACGTTGCGCACCGTGACGACGAAGCGCCGTGTGCCCGAGGTGCCGCCGGCGTGCACGGTCACCGCGGCCACGTAGGTGCCGGCCAGCGCGTAGCGGTGCGCCAGGGCGAACGAGTGGTCGCCGGCGAGCGCCAGGGCCTGGGGGCCGGCGCCGGCGCCGTAGTCGACGGTCGCCGTCCACTGCGTCGCGCCCGTGCCCTCATCGAGGAACGAGCCCTGGCGGGCAAGCGTCCGGCCCTCGAGCAGCGTGGCGTCGCCGCCGGCGTTCACGACCACCGCTCCGGGCTGCAGCGCTCGCGTGTCGACGACCTCGAAGTCGCTGCCCTTGACCTGCCCGAGCTCGTGCAGGTCGTCGTCGCTCCAGCGCGGATCGGGGGCCCCCGAGACGTACCAGTTCGAGCCGTTGTCGGCGACCATCATGCCGTAGGTCTTCATGGCCTGGAGGATGACCTGCACCTCGGGTGAGAAGCCCGAGATGTCGAAGCTCGCCTTGAGGCGCACGCGCAGGCCCATGGGCGGCAGGTCGGGATCGGTGGAGCTGCTCGCCTGATGGGTCGCCGGGTAGATGTAGGCCTTCTGCGTGCGCGCCACGGTGAAGCGCAGCGCGTGGTCGATGACGCCCTCCGAAACGGCCTCGTCGTAGCGCACCAGGCCCGGCAGGATGGGCAGGCCGGCCGCGTCGGCCGAGGTCCAGCCGTCGGGCCGCAGGGCGTTGGTTCCAAGGTCGAAGATGGCTCCCGAGCCGGCCTGCCAGCTCCCGTCCGCCTGAGGGTAGGCCGCGTAGAGCTCGTAGAGCTTCTGGTTGTCGACGTCGAGCACCAGCACGTGGCGGTCGCCGTCGCTGCTCGGCCCGCCTTCGATCGGCGCGTTCGAGGGGATCGGGTAGGGGCCCGGATCGCTCTCGTCGGCGTAGTCGAAGCTGACCGGCACCTTCTTCTGGGTGCCGGTGACGCAAACGTAGGGGATGCCGTTGGGCGCCCCGTCCCAGGTGGTGCCGAAGTCGGCGTGAAGGCCGGTGCTGAGGCCCATGGTCGCCAGGTACGCCGCCGAGTTGGCGTCGACCGGCAGCGTGTCGACGCGCGTGTTCCAGGGGTTGTCGGTCGGGAAGAGCGGGAACGGGATGGCCACGTTGGGGCCGACGATGTCGGCCGCGCGGGCCTGGGCGCCGGCGCCGAGCACCCCGCATGCCAGCAGCGTGAGCAGCAGACCGACCAGCCTGCGACGCGAGATCCCCATGACGACCCTCCCCGAAGCTTGCGACCTCATGATGACCTATCGGCCGGGTGCCGTCGCGCGCTTATCGCGAAGCGTAAGCCGTTCTGACTATCCCGTTGGCGGCGACTACGTCGTTCGGACTATCACTTGAGGGCGGCGCCACGCCTCGTTAGAGTCGGCAGCGGGCCGACGACAAGGGGGGAGCCTGATGACCACCGCGCCACTGGAGCAGAGGGTCGTGACGATCGCAGTGGCAGGCGATTGTCTGGTCGACTGGGGGCTCATGAGCGCCGCCGGCGGCGCACCCGATCTCGACCTCGACTGGGCCTGGCACGCCGGGCCGGCGTTCCAGCTCGCCGCGCAGTCGCTCGGCGCCGAGACCTCGGGTGATCTGCTGGCCCACATCGTCCGCGACGAGGGCCTCGCGCCGGTCGAGTTGCGCCTGACGCCGCTCTGCCCGGAGGCGCTCGGCGATCCACGATACCCCGCGGTCGTGCGCACGTTCTCGCTGTGGCGCCGGCTGCCCGCCGGCCGCGACGGCCGGTTTGCGGCCTGGCGCATCGAACGCATCATCGGGCGGGCGGCGGCGATCGC
>DATIYD010000161.1:0-2745 GCA_035517975.1 Thermoleophilia bacterium
GCCGGCGTCTCGTCGGGCCCGCTCTCCTTCATGAGCGTCTTCGACGCCGCCACCGAGACCATCAAGCAGGGCGGCACCCGGCGCGGCGCCAACATGGGCATCATGCGCGTCGACCATCCCGACATCCTCGACTTCATCAACGCCAAGCACGACGACGACCGGCTCAACAACTTCAACATCTCCGTCGCCGTCACCGACGCCTTCATGCGCGCGGTCGAGGCCGACGAGGAGTACCCGCTCGTCAACCCGCGCTCGGGCGAGACGGTGCGCACCCTCAAGGCGCGCAAGGTGTTCAAGTCGATGGTCACGCTGGCCTGGAAGAACGGCGATCCCGGCGTGGTCTTCATCGACCGCATCAACGAGCACAACCCCACCCCGCAGCTCGGTCCCATCGAGAGCACGAATCCCTGCGGCGAGCAGCCCCTGCTGCCCTATGAGTCGTGCAACCTGGGCTCCGTCAACCTGGCTCGCGTCTGCGACGACGGGCACCTCGACTACGGCAGCCTGGGTCGCATCGTCAAGACCGCCGTGCGCTTCTTGGACGACGTCATCGAGGTCAACAACTACCCGCTGCCGCAGATCGCCGAGATGACCCGCGGCAACCGCAAGATCGGCCTCGGGGTGATGGGCTTCGCCGACCTGCTGTACCGGATCGGCGTGCCGTACGACTCCGACGAGGCCGTGCATCTGGCCGGCGAGCTCATGGCCTTCGTGCACTCAGAGGCCCAGGCCGCCTCGGCCGAGCTCGCCGAAGAGCGCGGCGTGTTCCCCAACTTCGAGGGTTCGATCTTCGACGTCGAGGGTGGCCCGCGTCTGCGCAACGCGACCGTGACGACGATCGCGCCGACCGGCACCATCTCCATCATCGCGGGCTGTTCCAGCGGCATCGAGCCGCTCTTCGCGCTGAGCTACCGGCGGCGCAAGGTGTTGGACGACGACGAGATGCTCGAGGTCGATCCCTACTTCGAAGAGGTCGCCCGGCGCGAGGGCTTCTTCTCCGACGATCTCCTCAGGCGCGTCGCCGACGAGGGCTCGGTGCGCCACATCGACGACGTGCCCGAGCCCTGGCGCTCCCTGTTTGCCACGGCGCACGACATCACGCCGGAGTGGCACATCAGGCTGCAGTCCGCCTTCCAGGTAGCCACCGACAACGCCGTCTCCAAGACGGTCAACTTCCCCAACCACGCCACCGTCGACGACGTCGAGAAGGTCTACCAGCTGGCCTTCCGCTCGGGCTGCAAGGGCGTCACCATCTACCGCGACGGCAGCCGCGAGGAGCAGGTGCTGAACGTCGGCGCCGTGTCGAAGCGCGACGGTCGGCGTGATCCCGCCAGGGGTCTTGCCACCACGCGTCCGGCGCGCCCGCGGCTGCTGTCGGGCGAGACCGAGCGTATGGACACCGGCTGCGGCAAGCTCTTCGTCATCATGAACGACGACGAGCACGGGCCGCGCGAGGTCTTCGCCAACATGGGCAAGGCCGGTGGCTGCGCCTCGTCGAACACCGAGGCGCTCGGCCGCCTGATCTCGCTGGCGCTCAAGAAGGGCGCGTCACCGGGCGAGGTCGTCGAGCAGCTCAAGGGCATCCGCTGTCACGTGCCCTACGGCATGGGGCCCAACGCCACGCTCTCGTGCGCCGACGCCATCGGCAAGGCCATCGAGCGCCGCTACATCGCGGCGGCGGCGGCGCCGAGCGGCGAGCCCGAACCTCAGCTGGCGCTGGTCGAGGTCGCCCAGGGGGCCTGTCCCGATTGCGGCGGTGCGATCGAGCACGAGGGCGGCTGCGTCGTCTGCCGGCTCTGCGGCTACTCCAAGTGCGGTTAGCCGCGGCGCACTCGTCGCGGGCGCCCGCCGAGGGGTAGAGTAGGGGGCAGCACGCGTCTGTTCCGACCGGGGAGCCCGCACATGGCCGACCAGCAACCACCCGAGACGCCGTCGGCGACGGCGGCCGACGCGCAGTCGACGCCCGAGGAGCCGGCCGACGAGGCACGGCATCCGTCCGCGGCGCCGGCCGACGAGGCACGGCATGCGCCCGAGACGCCGGGCGACGCAGGCCCGGCCGGCGGCGAGTTCGAGATCGGCGACACCGTCGTCGCCAAGATCGCCCACATGGCCTGCCGCGAGGTCGACGGCGTGCACGCCCTCGGCGGCGCCACCTCGCGGGCGCTCTCCAGCCTGCGTGTCGCCGACGCTCGCACCCAGGGCGTGACGGTCGACCTGCGTGGCGACAGCGTCGACGTCGACATCACCCTGGTCGTCGCGTACGGGCGCAGCATCCCCGAGGTCGCCCAGGCGTGCCGCGAGCGCATCCGCGAACGCATCGAGGCGACCACCGGTCTGGCCGTCAAGGCGATCAACGTCGTCGTGAGCGACATCTACTTTCCCGAGGGGACTGGGACCTCTGGCGCCGACAGCGGACAGGCCTAGGCGGTCGTCCCGCGCGCTCGCCCTCGACGCCCTCGAGGCGGCCCTCGGGTTCGGCGTGCTGGTCGTGGCCGCAGTGCTGCTGATCGCGGCGGCGATCGAGCTCATCGCCGCCGCCGCCGGCCGTCACGTGACCGTCTGGCACACCGTGCCGCTGCCCCACAGCCACCAGGCCCGCGCCTTCGTGCTGGCGCTGCTGCTGGCCGGCTGCGTGGCGCTCGTCGCCCTGGTCCTGCGGGCGCGGCCCGCGGCGCTCGTCCTGACCGTCGAGGGCGGCAGCCTGCGGCTGCCGCCCGACACGCTCGAACGCTACCTGGCCGCCGA
>DATIYD010000162.1:0-4988 GCA_035517975.1 Thermoleophilia bacterium
AGGTCGACGACCAGACGACCGACCTCGTGCTCGAGGCGGCCACCTTCAACGGCCCCAACATCATGCGGACCTCCAAAGAGGTCGGCTGGCGCAGCGAGGCCAGCACGCGCTTCGAGAAGGGGCTCGACCCCTGCTACGTGCCGCCCGGCCTGGCTCTGGCGAGCCGGCTCTTCCACGAGCTCTGCGGCGGCGCCGTGGCCCCAGGCACGGTCGAGGCCTGGGGCCGGCGGCCGCCGGCGCCGCCCGTGCTGCACTACCGTCCCAGCCTCTCCGACGGCCTGCTCGGCCTGACGATCGCCTCGACCGAGCAGGCCGAGATCCTGCGCCGCCTCGAGTGCGAGGTCGAGTCGGCGGCCGGCATCGGGCCGGCCGCCGAAGCCGACCTCGCCGTCACGCCGCCGCCGTTTCGCCGCGATCTCGAGCGGCCGGTCGACCTGGTCGAAGAGGTCGGTCGCATCCACGGCCTCGAGAACCTGCCCGAGACGCTGCCGCTGCGCAGCGACGCGATCGGCGCGCTCACCGGCGACCAGCGGGTGCGGCGGCGCCTGGCCGACGCGCTCAGCGGCGCCGGGCTCGACGAGGTCGTGGCCTGGTCGTTCACCGCGCCCGACGCCCTCGCGCCGCTCGGCCTTGCCGGCGACGATCGCCGCAGCGCGCCGATCGCCCTGGCCAACCCGATGAGCGCCGAGCAGGCGGTCATGCGCACCACGCTGCTGCCCGGGCTGCTTGCCGCGGTGGCGACCAACCTGGCACGCCAGGCCGAGCGAGTGGCCGTCTTCGAGCAGGGACGGGTGTACCTGCCACGTCTCGGCGAACCGACGCCCGCACCGGTTCCCGGACCCAAGGACACCTGCCAGCCGTGGCCGCTCGACGAGCCGGAGATGCTGGGCATCGCCCTCTGCGGCCCGGCGAGCGCCGAGAGCTGGGCGGTCGCGCCCCGGCCCACCGACTTCTTCACGCTCAAAGGCTGCGTCGAGCGCCTGCTGGCCGCGCTCGAGATCGGCGAGGCTCGCTACGAGCGCTCGGGCGAGCCCTACCTGCACCCCGGCAAGGCGGCCCTGCTGCTGCTCGGCGACGAGCCGGTCGGCTCGTTCGGACTGCTGCGCCCCGACGTCGCGGCCCGCTACGGCGTCGACGACCGCGAGGTCTACGTGGCCGAGCTGGCCGTGGCGCCCCTGGCGGCGCGCGGCCAGGCGATCGGTCTCTTCGAGGACCTCCTCACGTATCCGGCAGCCAGCCAGGATCTGGCGGTCGTGCTCGACGCCGGCGTGCCGGCCGCCGAAGTCGTGGCCCTGGTGCGCCGGGCCGGCGGCAGACTGCTGCGCGAGGCCGCCGTGTTCGACGTCTACGAGGGCGACCAGGTGCCGCCCGGCAAGCGCTCGCTGGCGGTGCGCCTCACGCTGCGGGCCCCCGATCGCACGCTCACCGACAAAGACATCACCGGCGTCCGCCGCAAGGTGCTCGCGAGCCTCGAACGCGAGCTTGGGGCGCTGCTGCGCTAGGAGGTTCGCGGCCTCCGGGCACGCTGCATAGTTTGCGTCGGCTACGCTCGGCGGTTGCATTGGTTGCAGGGGTCGCGTAGAGTGCCGCCCAGCATGAGCCGTCCGAGCACCATCGCTTCGCACGCCCAGCGCCGCGCCCGCGGCGCCCTCGACGGCTGCCTGCGCCTCCGCGACCGACGTGCACGACGCACGCCGGCCGGCGGTCGCTAGACCCGAGCTTCTCGGTCACATCTCCCGAGATCCCCGACCCGCCGCGCCGGCTTCGCCTGTCCCGTCGTCCCCGTCGCGGAGCGTCACATGACCTTTCCCTGCGCCCTGCCCGTCACACCCAGCATTGCCGACGCGAGCGCCGTCACCGGCGCCCGACCGGCGACCGGCCCCGTGGCGATCACGACCGCCGTGGTCGGCGCCTCGGGCTACACCGGCGCGCTGCTGGCCGAGCTGCTCCTGCGTCACCCGGGGGTCACGCTCGCGCAGGCAAGCTCCGAGCAGCTCGCCGGCGCGCCCGTGGCCGAGCACCTGCCCCGGCTGCGCACGAGCCTGTCGTTCGTCGCGCCGGCCGAGGTCGGCGGCGTCGACGTGGCGTTCGTCTGCGCGCCGCACGGTCAGGCCGCGCACGTCGTCGCGCGTCTGCTCGACGACGGCGCCCGCGTGGTCGATCTGTCGGCGGACTTCAGGCTCGATGCCGCCACCTACGCCGATTGGTACCGGCCGCATCCCTATCCCGAGCTGCTGCCCGGCGCAGTCTACGGCCTGACCGAGCTCCACCGTCCGGCGATCGCCGCCGCGGCGCTCGTCGCCAACCCGGGCTGCTACCCGACCGCGGCGCTGCTCGCCCTGGCTCCGCTGGCGCCGCTCGGGCTCCTCGACGTCGTGATCGACGCCAAGTCCGGGGTGAGCGGCGCGGGCAAGACGCCGAGCGAGCGGACGCACTTCTGCAGCGTCGAGGGCGACCTCGTGGCCTACGCCCTCGGCGGTCATCGCCACTACCCCGAGATCGTCGCCGGGCTTGCGGCCTGCTGCGGCGGGCAAGCCGCTGGCCACCTGCAGGGCGGTGACGCGTCGCAGCCCGGTGCGGGCTCGAAGCCGGGCGACGACGACCGGCCGCAGCCGAGCGTCACCTTCGTGCCCCACCTCATGCCGGTCGCCCGCGGCATCGTGGCGACCATGTACGTGCGGGCCGAGCGACTGCCCTCGGCAGCCGGCCTGCGGGCCCTCTACGACGAGGCCTACGGCGATGAGGGCTTCGTCCAAGTGGGCGACGCGCCGCCCGAGCTCAAGGACGTGGTCGGTACGAACCACTGCCGTCTCTTTGCCACGCTCGACGAGCGCGCCGGCCGGGTGATCGTCGTGGCGGCCATCGACAACCTCATGAAGGGCGCCGCCGGCCAGGCGGTCCAGAACCTGAACGTCATGTGTGGCCTGCCCGAGCACTGGGGGCTGTCGTGATCGTCGCCCGGCAGCTCTCGCACAAGCCCAAGACCGGCGCGACGGGCAGGGTCTCGAGCGCCCTGACGCTGCCCCTCGAGGGCTGCGGCCCCACCGACCTGCTGCCGCCGAGCCGCTTCGTCGTGCTGCCGGCGGGGGTCGAGCAGGCCGCCGGCTCGGTGACGCACCCGCTCGGCTTCAGGGCCGCCGGCCTGCACGCGGGCCTCAAGCGCAGCGGCAAGCTCGACCTGGGCGTGCTCGTCTCGGACACGCCCTGCTCCTCGGCAGCGCTGTTCACCACCAACGCCGCCGCGGCCGCGCCCGTGCGCCTCACCCGGGGCTCGTCGTCGTGCGACCGGCTGCGCGGCGTCGTGGTAAACGCCGGCAACGCCAACGCCTGCACCGGCAAACGGGGGCTGGGCGACGCGGCGCGCATGCGCCGCGTCGCCGCCGACTCCCTGCGCCTGCACCCCGAAGAGGTCGCCGTCGCCTCGACCGGCGTGATCGGCGTGCCGCTGCCGATCGAGCCCATCGTCACCGGCATCACGGCGGCGGCGAAGTCGCTGTCGGCCGCCGGCGGTCCCGACTTCGCCGCCGCCATCCGCACGACCGATCGCACGCCCAAGGCGGGGGCGCTCACCGTGCGGCTCGGCGGTGCCGGCGCGGCCGTGCGCATCGGCCTCGCCGCCAAGGGCGCCGGCATGATCTCGCCGCGCATGGCCACGACGCTGTGTTTCGTGACCACCGACGCCGTCATCCCGCAGCCGGCGCTCGACGACCTGCTGCGCCGGGTCGTGACGCGCAGCTTCAACAGCGTCACGGTCGACGGTCAGCAGTCGACGAACGACATGGTGCTCTGCCTGGCCAACGGCGCCTCGGGCGTGGCCGTGACCGGTCCCGCCCTGACGGAGTTCGAGCAGGTCCTCGAGGCGGCCATGCTGTCGCTCGCGGTGGCCCTGGTGGGAGACGGCGAGGGCGCGAACCACACCGTGCGCCTGACCGTGCGCGGCGCCTGGGACGACGCCGAGGCCGCCGCCGTGGCGCGTTCCATTGGCGACTCGCCGCTGGTCAAGACGGCCTTCTTCGGGGCAGACCCGAACTGGGGCCGGATCGTGCAGGCCGCGGGACAGGTCGTGGGCTCGAGCGGCGGCGCGCGGTTTCGCGTCGAGGTCGCCTACGGCGAGATCGAGGTCGTGCGCGACGGCGAGCCGGTCGAGCTCGGGGCGGCGCATCGGCGCCGCTTGGCCGCGCTCATGGCCCAACCGGAGATCGACCTGGGCCTGACCTTGCATCGCGGGCCGGGAACCTCGACCATCTACTTCAGCGACCTGAGTCACGAGTACGTGTCCGTCAACTCCGAAAGCACGACGTGAGCGAGGTGGGTGCCATGACCGAGCGCCATCAGCGGACGGTCCAGACCCTGATCGAGGCGCTGCCCTACATCCGCCGCTTCCGCGGCGCCACCATCGTCATCAAGTACGGCGGCGCCGCCATGACCTCGCCGCAGCTCGCCGCCCAGTTCGCCAAGGACGTCGTGCTGCTCGAGCTCGTCGGCATGCGGCCCATCGTCGTGCACGGCGGCGGTCCCGAGGTCACCCGCCAGATGGGCCGCCTCGGCATGGAGCCGGTGTTCGTCGACGGCCAGCGCGTCACCGACGCGGCGACGCTCGAGGTCGCCGGCATGGTGCTGGTCGGTAAGGTCAACCGCGACATCGTCGGCCTCATCAACAGCCACGGCGGCACCGCCGTCGGGCTCTCGGGGCAGGACGGCCGGCTGATCCGCGCCGAGCTCAAGGAGCACCACGACCTCGAGGGCAACCTGCTCGACCTCGGCTTCGTCGGCTCGGTCAAGGCCATCGACACCTCGGTGCTCGACCTGCTCGCCGACGAGATGATCCCCGTCGTGTCGAGCGTGGGCGCCGACGACGAGGGCCAGGCCCTGAACATCAACGCCGACACGGTGGCCGGCGAGCTGGCCGCCGCGGTCGGCGCCGAGAAGCTCGTGTTCCTGACCGACGTGGGCGGCATCCTCGAGGAGGACGGCTACGAGCAGAGCGT